>JAISOD010000030.1 GCA_031275895.1 Holosporaceae bacterium
GCAGCAGGCTGAGGCCTAGTCGCATAAGGATGAGGATTAGCAGCAGGAGGCTGAGGCGTAGTCGGCAGCTGAGGAGGCGAAGAAGGCTGAGGAAGAGGCGAAGAAGGCTGAGGAAGAGGCGAAGAAGGCCGAGGAAGAGGCGGCAGCAGCAGCGGCGGCGAAGAAGGCCGAGGAAGAGGCGGCAGCAGCAGCGGCGGCGAAGAAGGCCGAGGAAGAGGAGCAGAAGCGGAAAGAAGAGGCGGCAGCGGCGGCGAAGAAGGCCGAGGAAGAGGCGAAGAAGGCCCAGGAAGAGGCGGCGGCGAGAACGAAGCAAGCAGATAAGGTTATTGAGGTTAATAGTAGTGCGTTTGATGCAGCAATTAATGATGTTTACAGAACAAGGCCTTTGGCGTGCGATAAGACAGTGCTGAAAAACGCCCTTGTAGCCCTTTTCTGTGGTAAGCGCAATCTCGTCGCAGTCGACTTTGGCAGTAAATGGAAAGAGTTTAACGCGACGAAATTGTCTCTTAAAGAATCCAAAACATCAGCCTTCCTGGGTACGCGCTATTACGCTGTAAGCAATATTATTGATGATTTAAAGGGTGCATTGAGTGGAAAAATAACTTATGAGCAGTGCCTCGGGATTATCAAAATGTGCAGAGGTTTGATAGGTGGAATCGGAAAGACTACTAAAGTGAAAAAAACTGCTGATACCAAAGACTTGATAACCATTGACGGGGCGAATATTTTCTGTAATGTTGATGCGAGTTCTTCTAATGAAAGCTTGTGGGAAATCGCAACTAATGCGGCGAAGAAAATGGTTCAAGATTATGAGCCGTCTGGTAAAAAGAAATGAAAGCGACGCTCTGGCACTGAACGGCATGCGCTGAGACGGCTTCTGGCAGTTGTGCTTCGGCTGGAACCGCTTCTTTTGGTAGGTTTTGTGCGGGCGGTTTCGTCTGAAGACGCCTACTGCGGAGGTTGTCTGTGGCTCGTCAATTTCGAGTGTTAAAGACGCCTTTTACAGTAGCTCCCTGGAAAAGAATTGGACGTTTTCAAGCCTGGTTATGCGTATCTGTAAATCTCGGCGCATATGGCTTCGCGGCGTATAAACGGTACGGGAACGGCGCTGCGATCCTTGCTGGAAAAAGGCAGAATTTTCCACAAATTGATTAGCTTTCCCCTACTGGTTCATGTTGTTGAAAAAATCGGCGTTGGTTTTGGAGTTTTTTAGCTTATCCAGGAGGAATTCCATGCCGTCGCCGGTTCCCATGGGCATGAGAACTCTTCTCAGTACCCACATTTTCGACAAAGACGCTTTATCCACCAACAATTCTTCCTTGCGGGTGCCGGATTTGGTTATGTCAATGGCCGGGAAAGTCCTCTTGTCGGATAATTTTCTGTCCAGAACTATTTCGGCGTTGCCGGTGCCCTTAAACTCCTCGAATATGACTTCGTCCATGCGCGATCCCGTTTCAACAAGGGCTGTGCCTATGATGGTGAGGGAACCGCCCTCCTCGATGTTGCGAGCGGCGCCAAAGATCCTCTTGGGGCGCTGCAGGGCGTTCGCGTCCACGCCGCCGGTCAGCACCTTGCCGGAGGAAGGACAGACGGTGTTGTAGGCTCTGGCTAGGCGGGTAATGGAATCCAGCAGAATGACAACGTCCCTCTTATGTTCCACCAGCCTCTTGGCCTTTTCAATGACTATTTCGGCAACCTGCACGTGGCGCGTCGGGACTTCGTCGAAGGTCGAACTGACGACCTCGCCCCTTACGGAGCGGCGCATGTCGGTAACCTCCTCCGGACGCTCGTCGATCAATAGAACAATTATATGCGCCTCCGGAGAGTTGGCGGTGATCGCGCGCGCTATGTTCTGGAGCATTACGGTCTTGCCGGTTCTAGGCGGAGCCACAATGAGCGCCCTCTGACCGCGTCCCAGCGGAGAAATGATCTCTATAACGCGGGCTGTAAGATCTCTCTCGTGCGGATCGTCGAATTCCAGGGTTAATTTGGAATTTGGGTAGAGCGGAGTGAGATCGTCAAAATTTATGCGACGCTTGGCGACTTCCGGTGGATCTCCGTTCACTAAACTTACCTTTGAGATGGCAAAATATCTCTCGCCTTCCTTTGGCTGACGAATAACTCCCTCCAGGGTATCGCCGGTTTTCAGACTGTATTTCCTGATCTGCGACGGAGATACGTAGATGTCGTCCGATCCGGCCATATAATTCATCTCCGGGGATCGCAGAAATCCAAATCCGTCCTGGAGGACCTCCAGAACACCCTCTCCCACGATTTCTATATCGTTTTCGGTGAGCCTTTTCAGAATCGCGAACATCAAATCCTGACGCTTCAGGGCGACCGCGTTTTCCAGCTCCAAACTTTCAGCAAAAGCCAACAACTCAGCGGGCTTCTTAGTCTTTATGTCTTTTAAGCGCATTTACTCTCTTCAATTTTTTATGAAACAAACAAAAGGTCTCTGTAGTTTAGACGACGTAATTTAATAGCACAACAAACGAATGCAATCAACAGTTCCTATTCGTAATTGACGATTGATTTGCAAAACCGCATCCAGTATAGCACGAAGAAGGAGATTGTCAAATATTTGCACAAAGCAGCCGACTTCGCTATACTGCAGCCGCTCTGAAAAAGACCATATGACGCTAATCCATCGTAAAATTTCAAAAAATGTGAGAAATCGCCGCTTCGGCAGTGGATTGCGCAGCTACGGTCGGTATTTCCTGGCGGGAGCCTCTGCCGCGCTGGGATTCGCTCCGTTTCAGTTGAGTCTTATATTTCTGCTCTCGTTCGGATGGTTTTTCGCTAAGATTATTGCGGAAGATCAGTGGACCGACGGCAATCTGGTTCATGCCTTTGTATTCTTGATCGGATTGCACATGGCGGGCCTGTATTGGCTGGCATTCCCGCTGACCGTGAATTTTGCTCGCCATTGGATTTTAATGCCGCCGGCGGTCATTTTAATTCCAGCTTGGCTATCTCTACAGTTGTTGCCGGCCGTATTTATCGCGAAAAGATATTGCAGAGGAATTTATGAAAAAGCGCTGACTTTCGCGGCGTTGTTTTGCGCCGGACTTTTCTTCCTGGGACACTATGGGCCGGGGTTCCCGTGGATTTTGCCCGGCTATATCTGGAGCTGTCACGAAATATTTCTGCAAACTTTGAGCATTTATGGTATTTATGGATTAACTTTTATTACGGTGTGGCTTTCCGGTCTTATGGGATGCTCCTACGTCTTTCATCGGAAAAAAGATCTAAAAAATCGGCGGAAATCCTTGCAGGGAGCGCTTTTTTTGATGCTTTCTCTGACTATTTTCGGATTTGTTAGGCTACAGGGGCATGGGACCGAATTTACGCAGCGCAGCGTTCGCCTTGTCCAGTGCAACATCTCACAGAAAGATAAAATGGACCAGAAATTGTCCTATGGGAATCTGAGACGACACGTGGACCTCAGTCGGCACGACGCGCGCGTCGATTTCATCATTTGGCCCGAAGCGTCGATTCCATATCTATACCACGAACAGTTTGCGCAACTGCACGAGCATTTGAAATCTCCGCTGAAAATAGGGGAATACCTCATTGCCGGAGCCGTGCGGAAGGATTTGCCAACTTCCAATGTTTACAACAGCGCAGTGGTCGTAGATCATCGTGGAGAAAATATCTGCAACTATGATAAAATAAGATTGGTGGCTTTCGGAGAATATTTGCCTCTGCGGAAGTATATTCCGTTTCTGGGCCTTCAAAGCATCGCCAGCGAAATAGGTGATTTTGACGTGGGCGGCGCGCCTAAGCTCTTGGAAATCAATGGGTTGAGAATGGTCATGGCCATCTGCTATGAGGCGGCGTTTCCGCTGGAGTTTATTCCTGCAGGACAGCGCGGGGACGTCATTGTAAATCTCACGAACGACGGTTGGTTCGGTCCCACCAGCGAGCCGTTTCAGCATCTGCAGATAGTTCGAGCGCGAGCGATTGAAACCGGCCTTCCGCTGATTCGAGCCACAAATTACGGAATTAGCGCTGTTTTCGACCCGCTGGGAAGGGAAATTGGACGAATCGCCTTCAACAGGAGCGGATTCCTTGACTGCCGCATACCGACCAGCATTCCGGAGACTCCATACGGAAAGTTCGGGGATCTATTATTTTTCGTCTTTTTGATGATTAGCCTGATTTATGCCTTTCGCAGAGGGACAGTATAGTCGCGCTAGTCGCATTTACTCCTGATTTTCCAGCTCTTCCGCAGCGGGAACGATCTCCTCTTCGACATACTCTTCCTTGAATTCATCAATAACTTCGTCGCTGGAGCGGTTCTTTATTTCGATAAATTCGCTGGCTTTTACGGTGCAAGTTCTTGGAATTCTCATGATAAACTTGGAGCCAACCCCGCTTTCGCTTTCGGCAGAGATCGCGCCGCCCAATAGCTCGATATACTTTTTGGTAATGGACAGACCGAGACCGGCTCCAGATTTCTTGCCGACGTCCTGAAACGGATTAAATATATCGCTTATTTTATCCGGATCAATGCCTATTCCCGTGTCTATAACTGAAAATTCTATGTAGTCGATCCCTTGCTTAACTATGGCGGAGGCTCTCAGCGTTATTTTACCAAATTCAGTAAATTTTGCCGCATTGCTCAATAAATTAAGGAGACACTGTCTGAGCTTCAGGGCGTCAGTGTACATAACCCCGATGTTTTTCTGATATTCCAAGAAAAGCGAGTTGTTATTTTCGGTAATTAGAGGCATAGTAACGCCTTCAACGTCCTTAATTATGCCGTGAATATCGACATTTTCAAAGAACAGTTGAATTTTTCCGGCCTCAATCTTGGACAAATCCAAAATTTCATCAACCAGAGACAGTAAATGCTTCGCAGATCCGATGATTTTGCGAAGATCGTCCGCCGAGACGGCGTCTTTTCTATCCAGCGCTTCTTCCTGGAGAATTTCTCCGTAACCAATGATGGCGTTGATGGGAGTTTTGAGCTCGTTGCTGACATTGGTCAAGAATTTACTCTTTGCTTCGTTCGCTTCGTTGGCGGCTTTTTGAGCCTTTTCCAAGAGGGAGTTTGATTCTTCCAGCTGTTTCGCCTTAGTTTCCAAATCGGCAGTTCGTTCTAATACCTGCTTTTCTAAGAGCTCTGCATTGTTGGCTAATTTCTTCTCGATCTCTTTGCGGCGATTAATGTCCAAAATCGCCAATACTACGTGCATTTCATCGTCTATAACTATTGGACTTGCAGAACATATGCCCCAGAAACTCCCGCCTCCAAAACTCTGCAGTAGAACCTCGTAATTCATCACGTTAATATTGGAGGAAATTGCGCCGAGTATGTAGTCTTTATCGCGTTCGGATATGAAAAGATTCCATATGTTGACAGTTTTTATATCCTTTTCTTCAATGTGGAGCGCTGTTGTCGCAGAGAGATTTATGCGCATGATTTTACCATTCGAAGCCTTAAATATAACGGTGGCCAGGGGAGTGGAATCCGTGATGGTGTTGGCTATTTCCAGCTTGCTTAACGAAGCGTTATAGAATCTAGAAATCAAAATGCAGAAAGCCAGCCAAATTATTATTACGGACATGATTACGGCGGACATGCCGCCAAACATCCCTTCTGTTACCATTTGCAAAGCCGCATCGTTGGTAGCCACAAGGATAAAAAACTTATTTCCCTTCATGGTTTGTGGGATTTTTATTTCATTTTTAAAAACTCTGAAGTCGATTGATTCTATTTCTTGATCCGAGAAGCCTTCTGGTATGTTTTTAATTTTGGACGTGAGATGCATTCCCAAAGCTGCGACCCCTCTTGCGTTTATGGCTTTCTTAGGAAGAGCGTTCAGCGCTACGTAGCGCTTACAATCAGGCGAGATTATGTAAAACGTTCTGGGAAAGGCTCCCTCCTGCATTTCGTTCATGTATTTTTCATACTGATTCCACTTAAACGTGATGTTCAAGTAAAATGTGTTATCCTTTGATTCTTCGGTAGGCGGCGCGCTATGCAGCACCATGTTGTCCAGGATAATAAGACCATCTTCGCGCTGTGCGACACCGTAGTTGATCTCGTCCTTCGTTTTTAGTTTGTCGTTTGTTCCGAGGTCAGTTTCTTCACCCTTCAGAGTGCCAGCCAAAAACTTGCCGTCTTTATTATAGAGGCTTATGGAAATTATGTTGTTATTCTTCGCAATGAAGCCCTTTAGTTTTTTAGCTACGTCCTTTTTGCTATTCAAATCCAAGGATTGAATTTCAGATATAAAAAAATCCACTTCTTTTTTAGTGTTTTCGAACTGCAAAGCTATATATTTGGACAGATTAACGCCTTCGCTCTGCATGAACGTGTCAACGCAGCGAGCAATATCTTTTTTAGAAGACGATTTTACAAGCTTAGAGCCGACCAACAATGGAACCAGGATACATATCCACATTAACAATGTTGTTTTTATGATGGCTACGATCTTTTTTAGCATTTTACACACCCGAATACAAAAACATACTTCAATCCTATTCGCTGAAGATTACTATTTTGTAAAGATTGCGCAAATTCCATATAACAATGACGTATATTGCGCTAATTTCAGCTGTAAACATTCAAATTAAATAAAAACCCCGCCAAAGCGGGGTCTGTTGCTGAATTAATTTATCTTACTTATCTAAGTGAAACGCTAATGCCTTAGCTAGCGGCGGCGGTTGGCTGAGTAGCAGTCGTAGAGCTAGGAGTCTCCGGCGTTTCCTTTGCAGGCGTAAAAGGAGAGCCGTCTTCGTTAAATCTTTCGACTTTCGCCTGTTTTTCGAGCCTTTCCAGTAGCTTCATCATTTCTTCATGCATTATTACCTGTTTCAGCATATCCTTAGCCTCTTCAAATTTCTGAGGAGTCGTGTCTCTGCTGTCCGTAATTTTGAAAATGTGGAAGCCGTTCTCCGTCTTGAGGAAGTCCTTGGTATACTCGCCATCCTTAAGAGCAGAAATTTTATCCTTTATTTCTGCCGGAAGCATATCCAACGGAATGTAGCCTTCCTCTCCGCCTTTGGACTTCGATGGAGCTTCGCTCTTCTCCGCTGCCAATTTCGAGAAATCGGCGCCCTTGGCCAGAGACTCTAACGCTTCCTTCGCCGCTTTCTCGCTGCTCACCATGATATGGAACACTTTGCATTCTCTACCTTTTTTGAATTCTACCAGGTATTTGGTATATCTCGCCTTCAGAGCAGCCTCATTCTCAGCCTTTGGAGCCAACTCCCTTATGAGGAATGTTCTTCCAAGCAATTCCTCTTTGAAGCGTTCCACCCTTTCCATAAAATCCTTAGTCCTATCCAGGCCGGCTTTTTTGGCCTGCTCTATCATCAAATAGGTGTTAAGCTTCTGCGTCACCAGCATTTCAAACAGCTTGTCTGGAGCAATTCCCTGCACCATCTGCGGAGGAATCAGCTTCATGTCAGCTAAAATCTGACTGCGTCTATATTCCTTCTTGCCGTTGATTTTTAATACAATGGGATCGCCGACGATTTTCTTTTTTTCCACCTGAGCGGCTGGTTTAGTTGCAGACGAGCTGGCGCTTGACGAAGTCTGCGCGGTTTGCGACGTTCTGCCGGAATCGCCCTTTCCATCAACGCCGTCTGCAGGAGCTTTGTCCTTCTCGATTTTGGCGTCCTCGATCTGCCCTTCCTTTGAAAAGGTCTTCTTCAGCGCGCCGCCATCGGATGTTTCAAAATACACTAAAGAAAGCGCGGCAGCAGCACAACATATTCTAAATTTCATCATAAATCTCCACAAAAGCGATGACGAGTATATGTCAAAAATACCAAATTAGCAACAATCATGTATAAACTTTGCGTCGTCGATGCTACTAGCATGGCGTTCTTGTGTCAATATTCAATTTTTAGCGGCGTTTTACTCTGAGCCTGATAATTCTACGGGCCATGATCAACACTAAAACAGTGCCGACAGTCATGAAAACAGACGCCATGATGGCCGTTATGCTCTCGTGAAACCTCACGCTGATAGTGATGCAGAGCGACATGATTAGATTTCTAAAAACCACAACGGTCGAGGCTCCAACATAGGCTGCCTGGTGACAGGATTGAAGCGCTTTCAGCACGGATACTGGAACTAGAAAGGCGCTCCCTACGCATTGTAGGCTCATGGAAAATAGCAAATTGTTGGGAGTCCAAGAAACGTACTCTGAAATCAACAAAATCGTGTAAACGCCAAAAATTATGTAAATGCAAGTTCCGATTCTTTTGGAAATTTTAATGCCAAATTTTTGTAAAGCAATTCTATATGCAAACGTAGCAATTACGTAAAACACAAGCGGAATGGCCGAAAACAACGCGATATCTGCAGCGTCGTGACCGAAGAATTCCGAGCAAATGAATGGACAGCTGGTGGCAAAAATCATGTATCCTCCAGCGAAAAGTCCTGGTATGAGAGCGTATATTACGAAAGATGAATTCTTCAATATGGATCTGTAATCGCAAAAAAGTTTCGATACGGAAAAATGTTTATGTTGATCTTTTTTCCGTTTTCTAAATAGGACCGAAAAAAAAGCCATTCCAATTAGCTGGGGTATCAACAGGGCAAAAAATGATAGCCTCCAATTTAGGATTTCCGCCAAAATCGTTCCCACAAAAGGAGATAAAATCCATGCTATTGGTTGATACAGCTCTAAAATACCGACTACGCTGGCTTTTTCGTTGTCGGAAAATATCTTATTTATAACGCTCAGCGACACCACATATACTACGCTTGCTCCGACGGCTTGGATAAATCTCATCAAAATGAACAGAGGAAACGATGTAGAGATCATGCATCCAAAATGCCCAAACGCTGATACAGCCAGAGCCGGAAGGATTACGGCGCGATTCCCATGCAAATCTATCATTGGGCTACAGAGAAAACGTCCGGCAAATTCTCCGATCAGATGAGCAACTATTGTCATCTGCATCAGCGCGTTAGTCGTTTTTAGATCAATAGCCATCTGTTTCAGATTTGGTATATATATGCTGACTGCTGCCGACGTCACAACGTTTAAAAACAGCAGAAAGAACGTAACTCTTTTGAGGGACAAATTTCCTCTTTTGTTCAACAAAAAGCTCACAAACAATGAAGTAAAATCTATAATATGCAAATCACGTCTCTAGCGTTCGGTGAATTTAAGGGAATTTTTCACAATTTTTATTGCCTGAAGGAACGATTCCTTTACAGTTTCTTCGGAAGTATCCAAAACTACGTAGCTATCGTTAAGCGTCAGTGGAGCAATTCCTCTGGACTGATCCTGCTTATCTCTTGCAATCAAACTTTCCAGCACTTCATCATAGGTTATTTGGCTGTTATCCCTCTTTAGAGCTCTAAAACGACGAGCTGCGCGAATCTCCGGACTAGCGGTTATAAAAATCTTGCAGACTGCGTCCGGAATCACTACTGTTCCTATGTCCCGACCATCCAGCACAGATCCGTCGCACATATCGCCCGGAGAAGCCGCAAAATCTCGCTGCAACTGTGTCATAATTTCACGTATTTCTGGCGATTTAGCAATTTTAGAAGCCTTCAAACTAACTGCGTCTGACTTTAAGGCGCTTAGTGGTATTTCCCGTGCCGTTTCCAGAATCTTCGCCGCGGACAATTCTTTGATTTTATCTGCCTCCACGTCCAGATAAGCAATTACTCGATACAACATGCCAGTATCCAGATGGGCAAAGTTAAAATGGCTGGCCAATTTTTTCGCTATGGTCCCTTTCCCGCTGCCAGCTGGACCGTCTATGGCTATAACTGGTTTCATTTTATCTTATCTAATCCGAGCTCCAGATCTTTGCCATCCACTCGAATGCCGGTCAATAGCAAGAGCGGAGCCGCAAGACAAATTGACGAAAATGTACCAAACATGAGGCCAAACAATATTGGGAAACAGAAATCGAAGATAACTTTTCCGCCGAATGAACACAGCGCCATTAGCGATAGAACGGTTGTTAGCGAGGTTAAAACAGTCCTGGATAGCGTTTCGTTGATCGCTTTATTCAGCAATTCAGCTACGGATAGATTTCTGTACATCAACATGTCCTCGCGTACTCGATCGAATACGACTACTGTGTCGTGAATGGAATAACAGGCGGTCATCAGCAGCGCGACTATGGAATTTATATTAAATTCAAAATAATGTAACATGGAATAGAGCCCCATTAGCACAGTACAATCATGCGCCAAAGCAACAACGCCGCAGATGGCAAATTGCCACTCAAATCTAATCCAAACGTACAGCAGAATCGCCAGCAGCGAGATGACGACCGCCAATATTGCGTCATAAATCAGCTCGCTGCCGACTTTAGGACCAATTTTTTCGATTTTTCTGTACTCGACGTTATCTCCGAGAGTTGCTTTGATCTTCTCCAGCGAAGAATTCTGACTCTTTCCATCCTCCGTTTCTCCGACGCTGGGAATTCTTATGAGCACATCGCGATTGGATCCGAATTCCTGCAGATATACTTCGCCAATATTCAATTTTGTGAGTTTTTCCCGTAATTCGGCAAGATTAATTTCATTCTGAGCCCTGATTTCCATTACAAACCCGCCGCGAAAATCGATGCCAAAGTTCAGTCCATTAAAGGCGAATGCAAAAATGCTGGCAGCGGTTATAAAGATAGAAAATGCATAGGTATACCACCTGTTGCCAACGAAATTTATCTTGGTATCGTGTGGAATAAGTTTATAAAGCTCCATGTAAATGATCCTTTCCTATATCGGAATGGCGACGCGATATTTCAACCTCATGAGCGTGACAAGTATATATCTTGTCAGAGTCGTGGACGTAAAAAACGATATCACAGTTCCCAAAATCGTTGTGATGGCGAATCCCTTCACCGGTCCGGTACCGAACTGATATAGGCACATCATGCCAATGATCGTATTCAGATTCGTGTCGATGATGGACGTCATGGCCAGATTATACCCTTCTTCGATGGCTTTCACAAACTTTTCGCCTCGACGGACCAGCTCTTTTATTCTTTCGTTGATCAAAACATTGGCGTCAACGGCCATACCAACTGTCAACGCGATACCGGCAATGCCCGGTAATGTGAGAGTAGCCTGCAGACACGACAGCCCAGCAATCAGGAGAACCAAATTCATAACGACGGCTGCGTTGGCTATCATGCCAAAAGAAGAATACCACAGGAACATGAATACAAGAACGAAGATTCCTGACAATATGGTCGCTATTATGCCGGAGCGAATAGAATCCGCGCCCAAGTCCGGACCTACGGTCCTTTCTTCGATGATATTCAGAGGAGCGGGCAGGGCGCCAGCCCTCAGCAGTAGGGCCAGATCTTGGGCTCTCTCTGGGGAAAATTGTCCGGTAATTCTGCCGGAGCCGCTCGTAATTGGTTCGTTTATGTTGGGAGCGCTGATTATTTCGTTATCGAGAACGATGGCAAATCTCTTGCCGACGTTTTCCCTGGTGGCTTCTCCGAATTTTTTTGCTCCAATTTTGTTAAATCTAAAACTAACTTCTGGGCGGTTATACTCGTCGTATCCCATGCGAGCGTCTATGAGGGTTTCTCCACCAACCATCGCTTGTTTTTTTACCGCTATTAGCTTGCCGCTTTCGGCGGAGTTCAAATATATACTGCCCATCGGAGGAACGGCTTTTTTGTAGTCCGTAATTTCCGGCGCATCCTCGTCGACCAACCTAAATGTCATTTTGGCTGTTCGTCCCAATAATTCTTTTACGTGGGATGGATCCTGCAATCCCGGAATCTGCAACAAAATGCGATCGTCTCCTTGCCGTTGAATATTGGCTTCGCGGGTTCCGGTTTCGTCGATTCTTTTTCTTACGATTTCAATGGAGCGGTCCACAGCTTCGACCTTTCGCCTCTGTAGAGCTTCCTCCGTAGGAACGATTTTTACATGATTGCCGACGATATCCACCTTAAAGTCCGAATCGACGGCGCTGAGGACCATTTTGGCCTTTCCAACCTTTAGCGTGTCTTTCAGGTCGAATTCCACGATTTGTTGATCCCTGGAGATGGATTTGGGAAAGTTTGCCGCATAGGGGATCATTTCTTTCCGCAAAGCAGTCCTCGCCGCATCCAATTCTTGATTTAGATAATCATTAATTACGCAATTCAAATCAACTTCCAGCAAAAGATGAGCGCCTCCGCGCAAATCTAATCCTAGATAGACCTTCTGATTGGGCGCCCAGCCGGGAAGCTTGTTAAGTACGCTTTGGGGAAGAACGTTTGGAAGAGCGAACAAAAAACCGAACCCACATACGCACGCTATGAGCGCTTCCTTCCATTTTGGAAAATTCATCCTGCCAGTCCTCCAGATAAATTATTTTGCATTTTTAGCTTTGCGGATAGATTTCCTCATGCCAAATGTCGCCGATGGCTTGTTTTTAGCGGCAACAGGCACCGTTTCCTCTTCCGCGTCTGCGCTACCTAGCTCAGAATTCCTTTCAAGAACCTGCGTAACCGAGCTTTTTAACATGCGCAGTCTTGTCCCGTCGATTACTTCCAGAGACAGTTCTTTCTCGCCTATGATTTTGTGCACAACTCCAATGATTCCCGCGATTGTTACGACCTTATCCCCTCTTTTGAGAGAATTTATCAACTCCCGATTTTTCGCTTCGCGCTTTTGTTGAGGGCGAATTATCAAAAAATAAAAAACAAGAACCATCAGCGTGATGGGCGTCAAAGCGCCCAGCAGACCTCCGCCTGGCGTCTCCGTTGGAGCGCTCGTTGCCGGCGCGACTGCGGTTTGAGCGCTGGTTGTCGTCTGATTATTAGCCATAATTTTACCTCCCAAGCCCTGCTTCTTTTGGCAAATATTTCATTGGATTTACAGGTATTTTATCCTTCATGATTTCAAAATGCAACTGAGGTTCCGTAACGTCGCCGCTTGAACCAACGGTTCCAAGAACGTCTCCGGCTTTAATTTTCGCGTCTTTTTTAACGGCAATGTCGCCCAAATGCGCATAGGATGTAATTAAGTCGTTTTTGTGCTGAACAATGACTACGTTGCCGAATTCTTCCTCAAGTTTGTTTCCGGCGTAGAGAACGGTGCCGTCAGCCGACGCTTTCACAGGCGTGCCGGCGCTAGATTTTATGTTAATGCCATCGTTGGCGATTCCGTCTTTTACGTCGCCGAATCGCGAAATAATCTTTCCATTAACCGGATAAGACATTCCTCCGGATTTCGTAACGACTGCGGCTTCTTTTGCGACGTTTTCCGCTTCTTTCGGCTTTTTGGCGATATCGGAACCGGAGGCCGTTTTAGTTATTTTAGGCGACGACAACGTATTTTCCTGTTTATTTGAGTCTGCGCCCGTTGCCGAAGTATTTTTCTTCGCTTTTTTGGCGGAAGCAGCTGAAGCGCCCTTTCCGCTGGACGTTACTAGTTCGGCAAATTCAGCGTCCAGCTGCTCCTTGCGCTTTTTTTCTCCATTGTTTTTGGCAGGAGTCTCCGGAGAATCTTTCTCGATGTTCTTGGCTACGGGATCAATTGCAACGACAGAGCTTTCCACAGTCGGCTCTCCGGGTTCCGTCGGCAACCGCAGAACCTGGCGTGGCCGTAATTTGTATGGTGGATTTATGCCGTTTATGCGCGCTAGATTCATAGGATCCACGTTGTACTTGTTTGCGACGGAGAAGATGGTTTCATTCCCAGATACGGTATAAGTATCGGCGGAGGTTCGAGCTGCTAGCGCTATGCCGTCTGTTTGCGCTCCGTAGCTGTCGTCAATTTTAATCTCAACCGGAGAGAGCTCTGTTCTCTCACAAGCAGAGGCTAAAAATAACATGGATAATAATAGGTTTGCGAAACGACTATTGCTATGCATTTGCTGCAAACAGCTCCTCTAATTCACCGGCACATTCGACAAATTCATGTCTATTGCGCAACGCAGTTATGGTTATGGCCTTCTTCTTTTCCAGTAGAGCTACGTCTGAATTTTTACCAGCGACTTCATCGTAGGAATAGGCGGCGTGTAGCCAATAGTATGGGCGTCCGTCTGGATCGTCCTTTTTATGAACGTTCCAGGTAACGTCCATTTCTCCCTGAGAGGCGATTCTTATGCCGCTGACTTCCCCAACCTTGGCGACTGGGAAATTTATGTTCATGCACGTTTGCTTTGGCCAAGAAAAAGACGTCAATTTTTTAATAATTATCGGCAGGAAGTGGTCGATTAATGGAAATTTCGATAGGCATTGATTTTTCTGCACGTCTTGGCTTATGGCCACCGATTTTATGTTTGCCAACGCAGCGGCAAACGCCGCTCCCACAGTTCCAGACATTCCTATAAAATCAGCGACGTTTGGGCCGTGATTTATGCCGGATAAAACCAAATCCGGTTTTTTATCTTTCAGTATTTCTTCCAATGCAACGAATATACAGTCAGCCGGAGTACCAGAAATGGAAAATTTGCGCGGAGAAAGCTCGTGGACCCTCAAAATGTTGTCGAATGTGATGGAACATCCCTTCCCGCTCTGCTGCGTTTGCGGAGCTATCACCCATACGTCCGGAGTTATGGAGTTTGCGATGCGTTCCAAAGCCTTTATGCCGCTGGAATCAATTCCATCGTCGTTTGTTACTAAAACTCTTAATCCGGACAAAGATTGCTTAACTGCCATTGCCGGTTAGCTCCCTCATTCCATCCATATATGACCTCAATGCTTCTGGAATAATAACATTACCATTAGAAAGTTGATAGTTTTCTAATATTGCTACAATAGTTCTCCCAATTGCTAGACCCGAGCCGTTCAATGTTGATACAAACCCCTTCTCGGAGCTGCCTTTGTAGCGGGCAGACATCCTTCTAGCTTGAAACTGTCCGCACAGAGAGCAGCTGGAAATCTCTCGATAGGTATTTTCGCTTGGAATCCAAACTTCCAAATCATAAGTTTTGGAGGCCGAAAATCCCATATCTCCGGTGGATAATAGCATAACTCGATAGGCAAGTCCCAGTTTTTGTAAAATACTTTCTGCGGCTCCGGTCATGCGTTCGAGTTCTTTTTCTCCGTCATCCGGATGGACAACGCTGATCAATTCTACCTTGCTGAATTGATGATTGCGCATCATGCCGCGGTTGTCGCGTCCGGCTGCGCCTGCCTCCGATCTAAAACAAGCAGAATAGGCTGTCATTCGTAAAGGCAACGCCTCCAGAGGAATTAACATGTCGCGCACTAGGTTTGTCAGAGGGACTTCCGCAGTGGGAATTAGCCACCTTCCATCCGTTGTTGCAAAGGAATCTTCCTTGAATTTTGGCAGTTGGCCGGTTCCGTACATGCTTTCTTGTTTTACCAGAAAAGGAACGTTGATTTCCTCGTACCCGAACTCCTTCACGTGAGTATCCAACATGAAAGATTTCAGCGCTCTTTCCATCTTCGCCATCTGCCCGCGCAAAATAGCAAATCTACTGCCTGAAATTTTTACTGCGCTGTGAAAATCCAGCATTCCCAGCGCTTCTCCAATTTCGTAGTGGGTTTTGGGAGAAAAATTAAACTGCGGTTTCTCTCCAACGACGCGAATACACTTATTCGCCGTTTCGTCTGATCCGATCGGAACGGAGGTCAGCGGAATATTGGGGATGACTGATAAAGTTTCCTGCAATTGAGCGGAAAGCTTGGATTCTTCAGCTTCCAGTTCAGGAATTGACAACTTTACGTCCATCGCTTCCTGCTCCAGTACGTCGACGTCTTTTTGCTGCGCTTTAGCTATGCCTATGAGATCGGAAAGTTCGTTTCTGCGCGCCTGCAAAAGCTGTAATCTTGCGGCTACATTTCTTTTGCGAGCGTCAATCTCCACCAGAACTGAAGACATTGGCGGAACGTTTCTGTTTGCCAAAGCCGCGTCGAAAAGGCTGGGATTCTCTCGAATCCACTTTATATCAAGCATTATATTCCATTTAATAAGAACAAAACTGCGGGAGTATATCACAAAATTTGGATAAAATCATAGCTTTAGCATTTGCTTGGCTCGCCACAATCTTTGATCATTTCGGCTAGTACAAAATTAACTAAAAATTAATTGACTCGAATCTGAAATAAGTATGTAATGTGGGACGCTTAACTTGTGGGAAATTATTGGAGGTATGTTTTTCATGCGCGACGTTTCCGTACTTGCCGTCTTGATAGTTTCTCTGCTTGTGGTTGGATGCGACGATAAGAAGCAAATACAAACTCCTCTGCCGCTTGTGGGCGCTACGAAGGCGACGAAGCGCAACATTCCCTTAATTCTAGAGGCTCCGGCCAAAATCACAGGCTCGTTGGAAATCCAAATCCGAGCTCAAGTTAGCGGAATCCTGAAGTCAAGATTGTTCAAAGAAGGGCAATACGTGAAGGAGGGAGAGAAACTATTTGAAATAGATCCGGAGCCGTACAAAGCGGCGCTTACCAAGGCGCAGGGAACGCTGGCTCAGGCTCAATCCGAGCTTCGCAGAACAACCCGCGACTATGAGCGCATGAAAAAGCTGCATCGAGATAGGGCCGTAAGCCAAAAGGAGCACGACGACGCGCTTTCTGCATTCGAAAGGGCGGAGGCGAACCTAAAAGTCGCTCAAGGATCGCTGCATGAAGCGGAAATCAACCTCGGATACACGGAAGTGAAGGCGCCAATCTCTGGAATTGTTAGAGAAGAGGAGCAATCCATCGGCAATCTGGTCTCCTCCAACGGTCAGCCCAGCCTGCTGACCACCATGGTGCAAATATGCCCGCTCCACGCAAATTTTTCAGTTTCTGGCGCGCTGTGGAGCAGCATAGCCAAAAGTCGCGACGCCGGAAAGATCAAGTTGCGGAAATTCGATGATTTTAAGGTGGAAATTATCATGTCGGACGGATCGGTTTACCCGCAAACTGGAAAAATAATTTTTGTGGACAGCAGCGAAGACGATTTGACGTCCGGAGTTTCCATAAAGGCCGAGGTTCCAAACGACGAAAATCAGAAATTTTTGCTGCCCGGGCAGTTTGTGAGGGTAAAGCTTATCGGAGCAGAATATAAGGACGTGGTGGTAGTTCCGCAATCGGCGCTAATTTCCACAAAAATGGGATTCGTCGTCTATGTGGTAAGGGATGACAAAATTGTAGAGGTTAGGCCCGTGAAAGCGGAGTTCATTGAAAATCAAGCGATTGTCCATAGCGGGCTGAAGGAGGGAGAGATAGTCATTTCGGAGGGGGTTGTAAAGGCCCGTCCTGGGCAGTTGGTAAATGCCCTGGTGAAGTAAAAAATTGCCAACGGCGAAGAGGAGTCGATTATGTTTTCCCGCTTCTTTATAGATAGACCGATTTTTGCGAGCGTTGTTTCGTTGGTTGTCGTTCTTGCTGGGCTTGTGTCTATCCAGAATCTTCCTGTTTCCCTTTATCCGGAATTGACTCCGCCGACGATAGTCGTCGGCGCATCGTATCCGGGAGCGAGCGCAGAGGTCATTTCTGAAACAGTTTTAGCTCCTCTGGAGCAGAAAATAAACGGCGTTGAAGACATGATATACATGAGCTCCAGCGCGTCCAGCAGCGATGGAAAAGCAAATATATCAGTTTTCTTTAAGGTTGGCTCCGATCCGGATAGGGCCATGATCAACGTCAACAACAGAGTGCAAATGGTAACGGCTTCGCTTCCGGAGGATGTGAGGAAATACGGAGTGACCGTTAACAAAAGATCCTCGTCCATGTTGCAGGTGTTGTGCATCTATTCGGAGGATGCGCGCTATGATTCCACATATCTCGGCAATTACGCTCTGCTTAACATCGTGGACGAACTTAAAAGGCTCGAAGGAGTCGGCGACGTTTCGGTTATGTCTGCCAACGATTATTCCATGCGTATTTGGCTGAAGCCGGATAAATTGGCAAAAATGAGTCTGAGTACGTCCGAAGTTGCTTCCGCCATATCTGCCCAAAATTCCCAGCATACGGCTGGAGCTGTGGGCAAAGAGCCGCTGGACATAAAGGTAGATCGCAGCTACGTTATTGGCGCTCCTGGTAGATATTCCACCGTGAAAGAGTTCGAAGATATAATTTTGCGAGCCAATTCCGACGGCACTACTCTTCGCCTAAGGGACGTCGCCGATGTTGAATTAGGAGCGCAAACCTACGATATTGTGGCTAAAACTCAAGGGTACGACGCCGTTCCGATCATGATTTATCTGTCTCCGGGAGCCAATGCGCTGGCAACCGCCGAGCGCGTTGCCCAAAAAATGGAATCGTTGGCCGAGTTCTATCCAAAAGGGCTGTGCCATAAAATAGTCTTTGATACGACGGGATTCGTCAAGAGTTCCGTTAAAGAAGTTGTGAAAACGCTGTTTGAGGCTATGGCGTTGGTTTTCTTGGTAATTTTGTTGTTTCTAAAAGATTTGCGCGCAACCGTTATTCCGTGCTTAGCCGTTCCGGTCTCTATTATAGGAGCTTTCGCAGGAATGATGTTGTTGGGATTTTCCATAAATATTCTCACGTTGTTCGGGTTGGTTCTGGCCATAGGAATTGTCGTTGACGACGCCATAGTCGTCATTGAAAACGTGGAACGCATAATGCGAACTGAAGGAATGCCGGTCAGAGAAGCGACCATAAAGGCCATGGCGGAAGTGACGGGAGCTCTGGTGGCGATTGTGCTGGTTCTATGCGCAGTTTTTGTGCCAGTTTCCTTTATGGGCGGATTGGCTGGAACCATGTACAGGCAGTTTGCCATAACCATAGCCGTGTCCGTCGTTATTTCCGGAATCTGCGCGCTTACGCTTACGCCGGCGCTCTGCGTCGTATTTTTAGGCGGTCATGACGCGTCCAAATTCAAAAAAAATAGATTTCTGGAATGGTTTGATGGAAAATTCAAGCGATTAACGGACAAATACGTTGAGGCCGTTAAGTTCATAACCAAAAACGCTAGAGTTTCTCTGACGCTCATGGTGGGAATTTTGGCCATTACCGCAGCGCTGTTCAAGATTGTGCCTGGAAGCTTGCTGCCGGAAGAAGATCAGGGCATGTTTATATCCTGCGCGATTCTGGATCCAGCCGCCTCTCTGGATAGGTCGGCGGAGGTTATGTCGATCGTTGATAAGACAATGCGAAAAGATCCGGGAGTTCTCGACGGAATGTTCATAGCCGGATTTAACATGTTGAGCGGATCAGTTGCCACCAACGCCGCGACTGAATTTTTTGTGTTGAACAACTGGAGCAAACGCGCTGGGCCAGGGCAGTCGTCGGATATGATTGCGAAAAAGGCTATGGCCGTTGGGGCGAAAATTCCAGACGGTCTCGTAATGGCGTTCTGTCCTCCGTCAATTGTCGGTATGAGCATGACCGGCGGCTTTGAAGCCTATATTCAGAAAATCGGCGATTCAGACAGCAAAGCTTTGGAAGAAAAGACGAATGAATTTATCGCAGTCGCGGCGAAACATCCTCAGTTGGGCAAGCTGAACACTTCCTTTAACGCAAGCACTCCGCAATTCAGCATGGAAGTCGATAATCTAAAAGCCCTATCCCTAAACGTGCCCATTAATGAGATCTACGACGCCATGTCGTCCACTTTTAACGCTTGCTATATCAATGATTTCTCGAAATTTGGGAGAGGATTTAAGGTTATGATGCAGGCGAAAGGCAATTACAGGTCTTTTCCGGAACAAATTAGCGAAGTTTACGTAAAATCCAAAGACGGCGCGATGGTACCTCTTTCGGCGTTCGTGAAATTAACGCCGACTGTTGGACCGATCAACGTAGAGAGATTTAACGTTTTTCCAGCCGCTAAAATAACGGGAAATCCCGCGCCTGGCTATACGTCCGGAGAGGCAATAAAAGTTGTGGAACAGATTGGGAAGGAGATTTTTGGCGGAGAGTACATGCTTTCCTGGATAGGATCTGCATACCAAGAAAAGCAGGTGGGAGATCAATCTTACGGCGCCATGATACTTGGCCTGCTAGTTGTCTTCCTTATTCTGGCGGCACAGTACGAGCGTTGGACTTTGCCGTTGGCGGTCATTCTAGCGGTTCCCTTTGCCATGTTCGGCGCAATAATTGCCGTGATTTTGAGAGGCCAGAGCAATGACATTTATTTCCAGATAGCGCTGGTGACGTTAATGGGATTATCAGCCAAAAACGCCATTCTCATCGTTGAATTCGCCGTAATTCTAAGGAAGGCCGGAGAATCGTTGATGGAGGCTGCCATAAAGGCGGCGCGTCTGCGCTTCAGGCCGATAATAATGACGTCCGTGGCATTTATTTTGGGATGCGTTCCATTGGCCGTCAGTTCGGGAGCCGGAAGCGCCAGTCGTCATTCGCTGGGCACCGGAGTTATAGGCGGAATGTTGGGAGCAACGATCTTGGCTCCTTTGTTCGTTCCGTTATTTTACGTGCTGATTACCGGCATAAGCGAAAGAATTAGGGATAGGAGTAAAGCCGACAATGTCCATGCGTAGTTATTTTGGGAATTCAGCGAGTCTCGCTCTGTGTATGCTTTTTTTGAGCGCCTGCGAGGTGGGGCCGGATTACAGGCGTCCAAAAATCGATATGCCTGATTTAGATACGAAGGAAGAAATATCGCAGTTTGTTTCCGAAAAATGGTGGGACGTGTTCCAGGACGCTACGCTTAATCATCTTGAAGAACTTGCACTGAAGCGCAATGCCGACCTAAGGCAAGCCGTCGCCAACATCGACGAAGCGAGGGCAGCCGCAGGCGTAGCCTCCAGCAACTTTTTGCCAGCTTTAGGGGCGAAGGGAGAGGGAGGAAAAAGTTACGCTTCCACTCGAGGAAAATCCTACGTGCCTGGATTATCCAGTAAGCGCAGCGCCGTCGATTATCTGGGAACGGCAACGGCCTCCTACGAGCTGGATTTTTTCGGCAAATACAGAAGGGCGAACGAAGCAGCTAGAGCTATTTTATTATCCACCAGAGCCGCTAAAGAGACTGTCTTGCTGGCAGTCACTGCAGACGTTGCAAGAGCTTACTTTTTGCTACGTTCGCTAGACGCTAAACTTGCCATTGCCCAAAGAACGCTAAAAACTCGTCAGGAAAGTCGTCAAGTTTACAAAAGCAGATTCCTCAACGGGTATTGCACTGAGTTTGATTATCTGCGCATTGAATCCGACATGCTCTCGGTTAATACAACCGTCATAAATTTGGAAGCCGAGCTCGCCAAAGCGGAAACTTCCATGAGCATGCTCATCGGCGCCAGTCCTCGAGAAATGATCAACCGAGTCACGGCCAAGGATAAGGCCATAGAAAAGCTGAAGGTACCTTCTCAAGCGCCAACGGGCATTCCATCCGATATTTTGGCGCGAAGGCCGGATATACTCCAAGCTGAAGCTCAATTGATCGCGGCGAACGCTAAAATTGGCGAAGCCAGAGCCGCGCATTTCCCGTCCATTTCGCTGACTGGAATTTTTGGATTTGAAAGCAGCTCTTTGACGAATCTTTTTAGCGCTGGCTCCGATATGTGGAGTTTCGGCGGAGGGGTTAATTTGCCTATCTTTTCCGGAGGAAAAATCTCTTCCCTGGAGGATGCGGCAAAGGCCGAATACAAGAAAATGTTGATTGCTTACGAAAAATCGATACAAACGGCGTTTAAGGAAACTCTGGACGCTCTAGTTTCCAATAGAAAAAATCGAGAGATTGTGGTTTCCAGGACTAGTCAGGTAAATGCTCTGAAGAAAAGCTATCATATCGCGCTAAAGCAGAAAGAGTCGGGCCTAATAGGGCTGCTTGATCTATTGGATGTGGAGCGCGGTCTCCTATCTGCTGAAATGGAATTGGTCGAAGCGTTGCAAAATCAGCTGAACGCGACTGTGGATCTGTGCAAAGCGCTTGGCGGAGGCTGGCAAATATCTCAAATTCGCAGAAGAATAAACAAAAAGTATCACAAGATGCGCCATAGCTGAGAAATTCAGGTGGACTTGCGGTAATTTTGCTTATGGGGATGAATCATGAAGACGTCGTCTAGCGTCTTTAAAATGTGTTGGCGTCGCTGCGTGGGTTATTGCAAAAAAAGTGGCCTAAGGCTGTTTGCCACGTTTTTGGCCGCCTTTTTCGCCGCTATGTTTTTATATACGGCGTACAATTTCGCGTGCTATAAACTAAAATATGGCGAAAATCCAGACTATTCGACGTATGAAAAAGTGATATTGATTGATGCTTTTTGCAGTGGAGATTTGGGCGGGATATACACTTTAGCTAAAGATGTGATTCGCGAAATGGCCCAAAAACGACCAAATTGGAAATTCATCATTATGCACAAAGAGGATGCGACTGCATGGCAAAACATCAAAAATAGTGAAAACATTGATTCTTTCCATGTTAGGGTGAATAGTGTGGCGGTGGCATGGTTTGGTTTTATATGTAATTCTTTTCTTATGGAAAAAATTAGAGAATTAATCATGGCTCTTCCGGAAAATATTCGTGTTTCTCTTGGCAAGCTGAAGTTTCTATTTCTGTATTTTAGATGGCTACCAAAAATCGACTTATTTTTCGATCCTATAACAACGTACAACTTCAATGATTTTTATTTGCCAAGAGTTTCTGTAATACACGATCTATTCCACCATGATTTTCCTAGACTTTCATCCAGGCCGGAAGCCTACGAATCGCAAACAGAAGCTGTGGCGCGATATTCGGATGAAATTATAACGATCTCTAATTTTAGCAAAGGAAGGATTCTAGGCATATTAAATGTGGACGAAAATAAAGTGCACATGATTCACACTCAATTTTCCAAGAGATTGCATAAGATTATAAAAAATTATAGCGACATTTTGAAAAAATATGGTCTAAAAAAAGATGAATACATAGTTTTTCCGTCAGCTTCTTGGCCACAGAAGAATCATCGTAGATTAATTAAAGCGTTTTTGCGTTATTTAAAATCGGGAAATTCTAAATTGAAGCTTGTGCTGATGGGAAGCATTGTTGACTCGGATAAAGCCATGCTGGCAAACAATTTTAAGGGGCGAATCATCGCTACCGGGTTTGTTGATAACGATACTTTCCAAGCCATAATGGAGAATGCGCTGGCCATGATTCACCCGTCGATTTACGAAGGATTTGGCATGACGGTGCTGGAGGGAATGAATGCCGGTATACCGGTTGCTGCAGGTCGCGTAGCCAGCGTCCCTGAGGTCGCAGGCGACGCCGTTTTATACTTTGATCCATACGATATAGACGACATATGCCGCGCCATTCAGGAAATCACCTCCAACCAGCAACTACGGAAAACCCTAGTCGAAAAGGGGAAGAAAAGAGTCGAAAAATTCTCCCACAAGGACGAGATGATAAACGAATACATCAGGGTTATTGAATCCGTGATGGAACGGCAAAAAACTCACTAGCGCAAGTTGACGCAAGTCATTCAGGCTCGCAACTTCGCCCTGAAGATAAAACTACTTCAGTTCAACCTTCGCGCCGGCTTCTTCCAATTTGGCCTTAATCTTCTGCGATTCGTCCTTGGAAACTGCTTCTTTAACAGCTTTTGGTGCGGATTCCACCAGAGCCTTTGCTTCGGTCAAGCCCAGTCCGGTAATTTCTCTCACAGCTTTAATGACGCCTATTTTCTGCGCTCCAACATCTGTTAAAATTACGTCGAACTCTGTCTTTTCCTCTGCTGGAGCTGCTCCACCGGCCGCTGGAGCTGCTGCCGCAACGGCTACAGGAGCCGCTGCCGAAACGCCCCAGACCTCTTCCAGTTTTTTGCTTAGCTCTGCGGCCTCCAAGACCGTAAGCTTAGACAGTTCTTCCACTATCTTATCTAAATTTGCTGCCATTTTTATTTTCCTCCCGATTGTTTTTCAGAATAACCCTTTAGCACTCTAGCAATTTGACATGCAGGCGCCTGTAGTAACGTAGCCATACGCTGCGCCGGAGTTTGAATGACGGCAACGATTTTGGCGCGCAACTCGTCCATGGACGGCAATTGAGCCAGCATGCCGACTTCGGACGCGCTCAATAACCTTTGATCGTATCCGCCGCAAACTACGGCTATTTTATCTTCGCTTTTAGACGAATATTCGCATACGATCTTTGCAGAGCCTGTAATGTCTTTGGAAAAAACCAAAGCCGTTTGGCCTTCAAGATGCGGCAAAACGCATTCAAAAGCGCTTCCGCTAACAGCCAGGCGCGCTAGCGTGTTTTTGGCGACCAAATAGCTGGAAGCAGCGTTCTTGAGTCTTCTCCGGAGCTCTTCGCTCTCTGCAACCGTCATCTTGTTTTGATTAACGACGAAAACCGCGTCGCTATCCGCAAGACGCCGCTTAATTTCAGCTATTACTGCGGTTTTTTTGTTTTTTAACAAAAATCTTCCCTCAACAAAAAATAAAACATCGAAGCGAAGAATAAACGGGAATAAGATCCAGCCAATCTACAACGGCATATTTTAAGCACAAGCGCCGTTGGTCTCCGATGACTTTAAAAAGTGAACGCCTCAGCGACGCTCAACTTCAAACCGAGGCCCATGGTACTGGAAATCGTCAAAGATTTCAAGTAGGTTCCTTTCACGCTTGCCGGTTTCGCTTTTACTACTGTTCCCACAAAGGCTTTCACGTTTTCTTCAATTTTATCCTGCGGAAAACTCAGCTTACACAGGCCTGCATGAACGATTCCGGCTTTATCCAATCTATACTCCACCTGACCTGCTTTGGAATTTTTCACAGCGTCAGCCACATTGGGAGTGACGGTTCCCAGTTTCGGATTTGGCATAAGTCCGCGCGGACCCAAAATTTTCCCGAGTCGTCCCACGACGCCCATCATGTCTGGACTGGCGATGCAGATATCAAATTCTATATCTCCGGCAGTGATCTTTTCTGCCAAATCTTCTGCTCCTACAAAGTCAGCTCCGGCTGCCTGTGCGTCATCGGCAACTTTTCCGCGCGCGAAGACGGCTACTTTTGCGGTTTTTCCAGTTCCAGCCGGCATGGAAACCATACCGCGAACATTTTGGTCTGCGGCGCGCGGATCTACGTTCAAATTTATGGCAATCTCAACCGTTTCATCAAATTTGCAGGAGGAACTCTCCTTCAAAAAAGAAATCGCTTCCGCCAGGGAATAAACTTTACCACAGTCTGCTTTCTCCGCCATTTTTCTGTATCTTTTTCCAAAGCAAGCCATTATTGAATTACCTCCAACCCCATAGAACGCGCAGATCCAATGATCATTTGGCTAGCCGCGTCGATGCTGTCGGCATTCAGATCCTTTAGCTTCTTTTCGGCAATTTCTCTGACTTGAGATATGCTAACCTGACCGATCTTAGCGCCTCTTCCGGCGTCTCCAGCTCCTTTGGTAATTTTAGCTGCCTGCTTTAGATAGTAGGAAACCGGCGGTAGTTTAATAATAAAGGAGAACGTTCTGTCTCCATAGGCCGTAATTACGACGGGAAGCGGCGTTCCGGCTTCATAAGATTGGGTCTGAGCATTAAAAGCTTTGCAAAACTCCATGATATTAAGGCCGCGCTGGCCCAGCGCCGGGCCGATTGGGGGAGACGGATTCGCCTTTCCCGCAGGCACCTGCAGTTTCACATATCCAACTATTTTTTTAGCCATAGGACCTCGATAAACGCGGAAACAAATCGCCGTTTTTTATCACAAGAAAACAGTTCTTGCAAGTAATTTTGGTTTTAGCGCACGATCAAAGACCATTCGCTAGCAAATTTGCCGAAAACAAAAATGTTGACAGTTGACCATTTTCATTGTATTATAATGCTCATAACGTAGGAGGTATTCCTGTTCCGCGTGGCGTATCAGAGCAACGAGTTGCAAGGCATGTCGCAGACAGGGATCTTCTTTTTGCTAGACGGAGATGCGAAACGGCTGGTGCAAGAAAAATGGGATAGTGCCCCGAACAAACAACCATTTATATGTGAGAAGTTTTACAGCCTCATAATGCTTCCCGGCATGGGCGACAAGAGGGCCGCCTTCTGTCAAACATTATTGGGAATGGACGTATATGTCGTTGCCAAAAATGCCGAGATTAGAGAAAAAATAAAGTGCGAGATGGCGAAAAAAGCAAAAAAGTAGTTTTTTTCGGTAAGGTTCCTTAGGCAGCAGCTTGTTTTTCGTCTGCGTTGTCGCTAGAATAGCGCACATGGCTTGTGTTCTGTTTGTCTTTGCAATGTTTTGCGCCATAGTGGTCGCCGGTTTTATATCTGGCGCCGAAACGGCAGTGACCAGCGCTTCCAGAACTTACCTGTACCATCTGGCCAAGAAGGGTGACGTAAGAGCAAAAAAGGTCATGTTTTTGCAGGAAAATATGTCCTCGTCAATTGGCACGATTCTGGTAATGAATCAATTCGTGCTGTATCTGGTTCCAATTGGCAGCACGCTATTCGCCGTTAAATATCTTTCCGGGGCTGAAACGGCTGTGTTACAAGCTGCTCTTGCCATTTTATTAGCCATCTATGCCGAAATCTTCCCCAAAATGCTAGCCATCAAGTTTACTGCGCCTTTTGCGCTCTTTGTGGCGCCATTTATTCTAGGCGCCGTGAATTTTTTAAGGCCAGTTATTTCCATTTTGGAGTCCTGCGCAAAATTCTCTCTAAAGTTGATTGGCATAAAGATCGATGAAAAAAAACCCGATGATCAAGCTGACGAAGAGCTACGCGGCGCGATAGAAATGCGTCCCTCAGATGGAGACGAAGAAGAGGCTCAAAAAAAGAGCATGTTGAAGAGCATCTTGGATTTGGAGGAAGTTTCCGTCAGTCACATAATGGTGCATAGAAAAAATCTGCGAACCATCAACGTATCTTTGCCGATTGAAAAAATAGCGGAAGAATTGGGCAGTTGCTCCTTTTCTCGCATTCCACTATGGCAGGATAATCCTGAAAATATAGTTGGTATTCTAAAAAGCAAGGTCTTTTTCCAGGCTCTTCAATTGCAAAACGGCAATCTAGAAAAAATTAAGATAAACAATCTAATTTCCGCGCCTTGGTTTATACCGGAAACCACTCATTTACTGGATCAATTGCAAAATTTTCGCAAAAAGAGGGAACATTTTGCATTGGTGGTGGACGAATACGGCGATCTGCAGGGATGCATTACTCTGAAGGATATTCTGGAGGAAATTGTCGGAGAAATGGTCGATGAGCATGATACGCTGACCAATGGAATACGAGTACAGCCGGATGGATCCGTCATGGTGGACGGAGCGACTCCGGTTCGCGATCTAAATCGGCAATTTGATTGGAACCTTCCGGAGGAAGACGCAGCCACCATTGCCGGATATATCATGCATGAAGTGAGAAAAATTCCCGATGCAGGGCAAATATACGTTCTATCCGGAATGAAAATTGAAGTTTTAAGAAGACAACGCAATCAGATTAGCCTGGTGCGCCTCATTCCGCCAGCTAAGCAATAGAAAATATCAACAACAAATGATTTTTTGGCGAAAAGCAAAACGTTCCTTCGGCGATGTTTCCCTGGACGATTGTAAATCGAGTCTATGATCTGATATCATCGGCGAGGTATACGTGTGGAGCGATAATGTCCGCAGCATTTCATCGGGGCAGGGCCGTCGACGAAGGCCTGTTGACGTCCTATGTGTCTGAGATCAAAAAATTCCCGATTCTTGGCGAAGATGAGGAGTTCGAACTGGCACTAAAATGGAAGGAGCATGGCGACAAAAAAGCTCTGGAAAAGATAGTTGCTAGCCATTTGCGCTTGGTTGTGAAAATCGCCGGCGGTTATGCAGGCTATGGGTTGTCAAAAGTCGATCTCATTGCTGAAGGTAACGTGGGAGTCATGCACGCTCTGCAACATTTTGATCCAACCATAGGATACAGATTCTCCACCTACGCTGCCTGGTGGATAAAGGCGAAAATTCGAGATTTCGTATACAATTCATGGTCGATTGTGAGGCTTGGCGCCGGAAAAAGTAACAAAAAATTGTTCTTTGGATTAAGAAAAATGAAAAATTTGTTGGGGTTGGAAAATCTATCGGAGGAAGACGCTCAGGTTATAGCCGACAAGATGAACGTAACGAAGGAAGATGTGATAATTTCTGATACTCGCCTTACGCATAAGGATTTTTCAGCAAATTCTCCAATTGGAGATGGCGACGGCTGCAGTTGGCAGGACTTTTTAGCAGATACGAGCGCTTCTCCCGAATCTGCGGCTCTAGAAAAGCAGGAATACGCCTATCGGAAAAAAGTGCTGCATGACGCTCTCAATACCTTATCCAAAAGAGAATATGATATTTTATGTTCCCATAGACTTCATAATCCTACAAAAAGCTTGAGAGAAATTGCCGATAACGTCGGCCTGTCGGCGGAAAGGGTTAGGCAAATCGAGAGAAGCGCCTTCATGAAACTGCAAAAATATGTAAGATCAGTAGAGTGGAGGCCGCGAGAGGCAGAACGTCATTTGGGGATTGCCAGCATCGTTAATCTACACTACTATGGATACCTGTAGATTCAATTGTGAACGCCGTGCCTGAAGAAAATCATAAATTATCCATGAGCGATATAGTTTCTCTCTGCAAACGGAGGGGATTCATATTTCAAAGCGCGGATATATACGGCGGTCTGCAGGGTGTATACGACTATGGTCCATTGGGCGTGGAGTTGAAGAATAATTTAAGGAACGCTTGGTGGAAATCTATGGTTTATGAGCGAGACGACGTTGAAGGGCTCGATTCTTCTTTGATAGGACATCCGTTTATATTCAAGCACTCCGGCCATGAAGATACTTTTTCAGACCCAATGGTGGATTGCAGAGATTGCAAATGCCGCATGCGCGGGGATCATATATTAGATGGAAAGTGCGATAATTGCGGCTCTAAAAATCTCACGGAGCCAAGACAATTTAATCTGATGTTTAAGGCAAATTTCGGCCCTCTGGAGAATGAGTCTAATTTCGTGTACCTGCGTCCGGAGACGGCGCAGGGGATTTTTGTAAATTTCAAGAACGTGCTGGATTCCACTTCTCGAAAATTGCCATTTGGCATAGCGCAGACGGGAAAATCTTTCAGAAATGAAGTAACGCCGCGTAATTTTATCTTTCGAGTACGGGAATTTGAACAAATGGAGCTGGAATTTTTTGTGGAGCCAGGCGCCGACGAGGAATGGCATGAAAAATGGGTCCAATATCGTCTTGATTGGTGGAAGGAGCAGGGACTTACTGCAAACAAGCTGAAGCTTTTTCACCAGCCGCGCGAAGAATTGGCCCACTACGCCAAAGCTACAGTCGACATTTTATACGAATTTCCGCACGGTTTCGAAGAGCTCGAGGGTATTGCCAATCGAACTGACTTCGACCTGGGATCTCACTCAAAAAATCAAGAAGAACTGAATATTTTTGCGAAAGTTTCAGCGAACCATGATTCCAACGCTAAACTTGTCGTCCAAAATTTCGAAAATAAGAATTTTTTTGTGCCATATGTCATTGAGCCGTCGGCTGGCCTTGATCGCGGAGTATTGGCGGTGCTTTCGGACGGCTTCAACAGAGAAGTCCTGGAAAACGGCTGCGAACGCATAGTCTTAAAATTAAAGCCGCATCTCGCTCCATTTAAGGCTGCAGTTGTTCCATTAGCCAAAAATAATGCGCGCATCGTGGAAAAATCCAAAGAAATAAGCAAAAAGCTAAGCCGTTTGGGGCTTGGAAGAATAAAATACGAAGATATCGGAAACGTAGGAAAAGCCTACCGTCGTCACGACGAAGTTGGAACGCCATTCTGCGTTACTGTGGATTTTGATACATTTGAGGACACAGAGGAAAGCGTTACTCTGCGGGAGAGGGATTCCATGGAGCAAAGAAGAATACCAATTTGCGAATTGGAAAAATTTTTTCGGGAATTTTATGCAGCCGATCGCAGTGAAGATAGCAGCTGGTGAATATCGCAATTCCACAGGCACTTTTTTTCATAAACCATTGCTAGAGATATATTTCCGTAGGATATTGCCAATCCGCGGAAGGCTTTGTGTTTCGTAAATTCGCACTCAAAAATACAGTCTTTTCCCCAAAAATTTGCTATGGCCAGCTCCTGGAATGGTAAATTGAATCCCAGCCCAAGCGCTTTTGATAGAGCTTCTTTCATGGTCCAAGCTACGGTCAAGCTCTGGAGATTATTGGGAATTGGTTCAGATTCGTGATTTATATACTTCAGCGCATTGAGTCTATTTTCTCGCATTTGTTCGACGTCGACGCCAAAGGCGAATTCTTTCGGAAAGGCAAGACCGACGCTCCATTCGCCGGAATGCGAAATACTTACTTCATATGCAGAATTGCTGACTATGGGTTTGCCGTTTCCATCGTTTGCTATATCGACGTCTACATTGGAGCGAGCGACGTTTTCAAAAATAGCGAGAGCGGTTTTGGCTGCCATTCTTCCACATGCGAACTGAATTTTTATTTTTTCTGAACCTATGGAGTTGAATCTTTCCAATTCAGAAATCGAAAGCCATTTTTCAGGCGAAAATTGGTTAAAATCACGCGTCTCTACGAGAGCCAGTCCGCAGGCGCTATCTTTTCCTCCGGAAGAAAACGGAATTCTAAACGTGCCGAAACGTCCTCCGTCATCGTGAAGATGAAACTTTGTATCCGCTTGCACTCTCAAAGCATAGCCATGCCGCCGTTGACGTGCAGCACGTGTCCGGTAATATAGGACGCTTCCGCACTGGCTAGAAATCCAACTGCGGCTGCGACTTCTTCAGGCTTTCCAGCTCTTGCCATGGGAA
>JAISOD010000042.1 GCA_031275895.1 Holosporaceae bacterium
ATAGCCAAACAGGTAAGCAGGGAAATGAAAAACTTCAACTGGGGATACCTCTACGACCCTGTAGGAGCCGTGCCATGATGCTGGGTAATTTCCAATTCAGTCTGAAGACTCTGTCCGCCAACAGTTTATCGCGATCGACGGAGTTTAAATGGGTGGATACCGATCGCGTCGGAGATCTTCCCTACGTTCAAAATCTCGGCATTGCGAAGGATAATGTTGAGATCGAAGGCGTGTTTTACCCTAAGCTAAACGCAACCACACAATATAATAGTGTCGACAAAATGGCGATCGGCATAGCCAAGGAAAAAGTACAGGATTTTGCGCTGCAACAACTGGGATTGAGCGATATTTTACCCAAAAGCAACGGTAGTTATCAAACGATTGCGGACATTAGAAACTCCGATCTATGTAAAACAGCCAACAACCTGATTACTGATTCCGGCGAGATTTTGGGTAAGTTCGTGATCATCGCCATCGCCGAAACCCAGTCGTATTTCAACAAAAACGGCGTGGCGCAGAAGGTGGAGTTTAAACTGACACTGAAACGAACTCCGGGCGTTAAGGATGCATTCGTTGGAGTCGATGGAGCAAATTCACTGATCGATATCATCTCGAATCTGGCGAGGAGCTATTTGAAGTGGTAATTTACACAACCAAAGAAAATGACATTTTCGATTGGATCGTGTGGAAACACTATGGCACAACCGCTGTACTGGAGCAGGTTCTGGCTGCTAATCCGACGCTCACGGACGAAAAATTACCGGCAGGCGTAGTTGTGAAACTGCCCTACATTGCCTTAATTAAGAGCAAAAAACAGGAGATACGTTTGTGGAGTTAGATATTTTACAGCCAGACTTTTCAGTCATTATTAATGGCGAAACGGAACTCGTGAAAGAGCGTGCCATTTCGATTCGCACCACCGACGAAGCCGGAATTATGAGCGATTCTTGTGAAATCGAGCTTGACGATTTTGATGACGCTTTTCCGATACCGCGTACAGAGGCTGTAATTTCTGTATCTCTTGGCTACAAAGGCGGCGAGCTCACTAAAATCGGAAGCTACTATATAAAGGAAATCGACATTGACGGAGCCCGCAAGACTCTCAAAATCAAGGCCAACGCCGCCAGCAAAGCCATGCGATCTCAGAAAAGCAAAAGCCATGAAGGATCGATGGATAATCTTATTTCTGAAATGGCCAATGAATTTGATCTTGATGCCGCCGTTTCCGGAGATTTAGAAGGCCTGGAACTAGAGGATTTCCCGCAGTTCGCCGAAAGCGACATGAACTATATGACGCGGATTTCTCAAAAAGTCGGAGCTGTCGCAAAGCCGACGGACGGACATCTGGTTTTCGCCGACGACATGAGTGCAAAATCGACTTCCGGAAAGAATCTGCCCACAAAAAACGTTGACGTATCAGAGCTTGGCGAGTATTCGTGTTCATTCAAGGAAACCGAATCCGGAGGAGCTGTAGGTACTGTGTTCGCCAACTGGTATGACAAGGAAAACGGCGAATATCACATGGTTAAAGCTGGTTCCGGAGACCCTGAAACGGAACTGGACGAGATATTTTCGTCTGAAAAATCAGCTCTTGCAGCTGCACAAGCCAAATTTAAGCGCGTCGTGAAGTCCAACAAAACGTTCCGCTTTACCACAGGCGGCCGTCCTGATTTTTTCGCAGAGTCTCCGATCGTATTTAACGGATTAAGCCCAAAAATCCCGGAAAATTGGATAATTTCCAGAGTCGAACATACGCTGAGCACCAGCGGGTTCACAACATCAGTCGAATGTGCAAGTTTAGTTTAAGGAGGATAAAAAAACATGAGTAATTTCAAAATCTCGCCACTGATAGAAGGAAGGCCGGCCGTACAAAAGCGCCCTCGGTCTTGTTTTCTGTTGTTGATCATTGTTCTTGAAACCATGGCGTTTAGCTATTGGATATTTCGGCTCAAAGCTCAAATTACAGAACTCAATCAGCAAATTAATACCATGCGAGCCGGTGGAAATGAGGAGGAACGTGCCAATGTACAGCAGTAAATTTCTGAGAGCATTTAAGTATCTGATGTACCACGAGGGCGGCTACGTCGACGACAAAAAAGACGCCGGAGGAGAAACACACTATGGTATTTCCAAGCGCAGTTATCCGCATCTGGATATCAAGAATCTCACGATGGATCAGGCCCGCCAGATATATTTCGTCGACTTTTGGATGAAGGCGAAGTGCGAACAGATCGACAACGACGATATCGCCACAAAATTTTTCGATCTCGCCGTTCACACAGGAATTCCGCAGGCGGTTAAACTGATACAGCGGGCATTGCGATCAGCCGGAACACAAGTAACCGAAGACGGAATCATCGGGCCAATCACGCTGAAGGCCATAAATAAGGCAGACAGCACAGACCTGCTCGCAGCCCTTAAATCAGAGGCAGCCGGCCACTATCGCCTCATAGCCAACGCAAACCCGTCGCAACGAAGATTCATAGACGGATGGCTTCGTCGAGCCTATAGCTCAATAACAATCTAAAAGAAAGGAAAATAACAATGACAAATCTGAAAGACCTGATTACTAACGACAAAACCAAAGGCATAATCGCTATCATTGCGGCAGTGGTCATGTGGTTCACTCCGAATCACATCGATGCAATAATCGAAGCTGGACTCGCTGCTTTCGGAATTTCAAAATTGGTGATAAAGAAGGAGGATTGAATAATTTTTTCTCTATTGTTTACTAAACCTTGAAATGATAGACAGTCATAGTATACTTCAAATGATTCTAGCGTATTAGAGATTTTGTTTATTATAATAAAGGGCTGTTAAGAGAAAATGAGTGTTCTACCTATATTAAAGGATTTACACGTTAGGATAACTTCAAAATGTAATTTAAATTGTCCGCATTGTTATGCGGCTGATTGGTTTAAAGAAGAAGAACAATTGGACTTCAGTTGTATTTCTGACGCAATTAAACAGGCGATTGAGCTTGGATGCCAAAAAGTAACTTTTACAGGAGGAGAGCCTCTGGTTGCTAAGTCTATTGCAGAATCAATCAAATTCTGTTTTGCGAACAATCTTCGCGTAGAAGTTGAGACAAATGGAATTCTCATCAATGTATTAGTAGATGAATTAAAAAGTGATATCAGAAAAGTAGAGTTTGGAATAAGTTACGATGGCGAAAATATGCGTGGGAATAAGGTGGCAGAAATTGTCAGAAAAAACATTGAAAAATTGTGGCAACTTGGTTGTGATATAAAAATCCAAACTGTGATTACAACAATTAATGCACATGAAATAGATCATATTTTCAGTTTTTCTCAAAAATTAAATATCAGAAATAGAGTTTTCCTTGCACATAGTCCCAATGGAAATGGGAAAACTCTTCCTTTGAGGAAGATTAATGAATGGCTGAAAACAGTAAATGACATAAAATCAAGATATCCGCATATAATAGTCGAGCTACCAGATTTATTTTCAGGAGGCGGTCAAAAGAAATGTGGATGGGGAGTTCACAGATGCGAAATGATGTCGAATGGAGATATTACTTCTTGTGCGCCGATAACTTTTAATCACAGAGACTTTGTTGCTGGAAACATAAAAAAATCATCACTTCAAAAAATATGGGCAAGTGAGCATTTTGAAAAAATACGAAATTTGTCACAAAAAGACTTTAGAGGATTATGTTCAAAATGTATGTTTTGGCAAACATGCCTTGGGGCATGTAGATCAATTTCATATTCTACTGGAGGAGATCTCTTATCTCCACATCCTTTTTGTTCTGCACTCTTAGATGGAATAAAAAACAAAACCATTGACGTTCAGTTGGTACAACACGTGAAAGACACAATAGAAAATTGGATTAAACATTTAGATGATCCAAACTTTGAGTATAATTCGGAAAAATATGAAAATATCGTAAAATCACAGCACAAAATTTTATGATTTTGAAATGGAATCCAAGAGATTATCCACAAGCCTATAAAGAGTTACGTATTGATCTTGGTGAGTTATAGCAAATGGTCGTTGTATACTTACTTGCCATACTATCTCATCTACATTTACCCTTATATCATCGTTTTTTTTGCCAACCCCTAACTGATTGTAAATACTACTTACCAAAATACAGGCCGCAATAAAAGTTCCAGTTCTTCCTGCTCCAGCACGACAAGAAACAGCAACGAAATCTGTTTCATGAGCAGAATTAATAACAGATTGCACTACTTTTAGCAAACCATTTATATCTGTCCCTGTTCTATGTTGCCAATCATAAGATATAAATCCAGACTTATGTGTTCCTACTAATACAGATGAATCTTTTGAATCATACTTCTCCCAGTAAGCAAAATAACCGTCCGCTGGATATTCTTCACTAGAATTTAACTTCACAATGTACTTAGGAGTGTATTTTTCAATAAGCTTAACAAATTCACCAGCATTTTGAGTAGATGGAGCTTCTACCGCTAAGAACCTCCCCATATCTGTGACAATTACACTCGCATTGTATGTTGGAAGAGCAACATTATATTCAAATGCCATCGGGAATGGATATCTGCTCTTCCAGCTTTTCCAGAAATCTGGAGTCTTGTACTCATCGACATATCGTCCCATTATTTCTTTACCATCTTCGTCACTTTTCCCAAAATCATCAGAATTAGAAAAGTATACTTTCCACCTGTCCATTGACATACATTTAAATCTTTGCTGCAAAACATCTAAAGGTATATTCATAGAATAACTTTCAATTGTCGCAAGCCGCTTCACTCGTTCCATTCTTGCATTGCTCTCTGATTTACATACCATATCAATATCAGCAATCATAGCGACCGCTTCTGCCGATATTAAAAATATCGCTACAAAATTTTTAAGAAAACGACACAGACACCTTAACTTCGACACTCTGTTAACAAATTGCATATGTAATTCTC
>JAISOD010000081.1 GCA_031275895.1 Holosporaceae bacterium
GCGCAAAATCCCTCTAAATTTGGCTTCAGAAATATGAGCATATTTTATGTATCTATTTTTCATTGATATATCCTAGCTTATATGGCTAGAAAATCAACTCAATCTAGTCTTGAACCAAATCCTAATAACTCGCCGACAAATCAAAAGAATCAGCTATGTAAGCTAACATCTGAATGCCTGCCCCTTTATGTAACTTGTAACGCCCTAGCAAATAAAAACAATTTCGTTTCTACAAATTCTTCAGATCCAGATTCTCCGAGTTATCGTAAAAAACAATTGAATGCATCAGAAGATAGAATCAGCCTTCTTGTGCAGGAATGTGCGGGAATACCCATCCGTATGGATAGTTACGGTTACAATGCAAGTAATAGCAGGAAGCATGATACCGTTGGAGATTTGATACTGCTATCAACATGTTGCAAAGAAGAACAAGTAGCACTTGCTTCGAATACAATCTCTAACATAAATACTGAACTAGAACAGATAAAAGTAGTGCTTTACAGAACTACCGTAGAGTTAGAAAAGTATAAGTGTTATCTTCCTGTAAAAAAAGTTGGTGATCATGTTGCAGGGACTGGTGTTGTAATTAAAATCCTTTAAAATTGTATATACAACGATTATGACAAAACACGCGCGTTTCTCGGTATAGACGGAGACTTAGCTAAAAAGCTCTTATATCCGATTGATGGACACTTGTCTTATATGAATGGTATTCGTAGCAGCGCAGTGATTAAAAGTTTTATCTGTTTGTGGAGTTTTTTGTTAAAGAAAAAAAATAATTAGCGAGAATGCAAAAGATGCCGTTCTACCAAACGAACAGTGCAAAATTGTGCCATGGTTAAATGAAAGAGGACAAGTGTTGAAGTCTTTGCCATCATATCTTCCCATTTCATTTGCTGGCGATGCGTACTTAAACGGCACAGTTGGCTTTTTTTGCGGAGTATTGTATTACATACGAAGCAATAACTGTCTTAATATGTACTATAGCATTTTCACTTTGCTTTTGCCATTTTATATTTCACGAAAACTCACGTAAATTAGCGAATCGCTATGGTAAATCCGAAGTGAAAACGCTATATTATGAATCTGACGGCTTACGCAAAAACTATGGCGGCACAGATGCCATGCCGCTTATGAGTGTTGCACATCTTCTCGTGAACATAATTAATAAAATTTCTGTTGAAGATGCAGCGCGGATGTTTAATTTTATCGTCTATGTGTTGCACTGTAATGCACCTGAGTCGCAATATCATGACATGCCAAAGTCCCTTGAAAAATATATTTTATTATTTCTTAGATCCGCCATGCTACTGCTGAATAAGGCCCTCGATCAGGTTGATCAACAAAAATTAGATGAGTTCAAGAAAAGATTTCGTGAAATGCCAGTAAACGATTCTGAGTATTATAAAAAACGAACTCCGAATGCGTTTGCTCTAATAAATGGGGAAAATAATCAGTGAGAAACAACGTAATTTTTTCGCATCATTTGTACTAGGTTCTGTTAGCAAAATTATCGAAGCCATAGTAGAGCTCCTGTGATGTGCAAAAAAGCCATAAAAGAGGAAGAAGTTTTACAGAATCTCGAGAATGTTCTTCGAAACCATTTTATCTTACTGAAAAAATTTTCAACCAAATGTCTTTCTTTGTAAAGATCCTTGTCGATCTCTCGTTTTTAAGCATGTTCGTTTATAAGGTTTTGCCAATTTTTGACTCTCGAATTTGAGGGGTGCTAAGGCGCAAGAAATTATTCTCGAACATGATTACTCTACAAGAAGCTAGAATCAACTCAATCTAAGCTTTGAACCTTTAAAATTTCGCTAAGGACCTAAAGAATGAATTGCGACAGATCCTTATGCTCTGCGAGAACTCCTACTTTATTTTTCACGTATTCAGCGTCGACGACAATGGTTTCGCCGACTTTTTCCGCTGCAGAAAAACTTACTTCTTCCAAGAGTTTCTCCATGATGGTATGAAGGCGACGCGCTCCGATATTTTCCACATTTCTGTTAACGGTAGCAGCTAATTCGGCAATTTTTCTCACTCCTTCCTCTCGAAAGTCGAGAATTACTCCCTCCACTTTCAAAAGGGCGTAGTATTGCCTTAGTAGACTGCTCTCCGTTTCTTTCAAAATTCTATAAAAATCAGATTCTTCAAGGTTTTTTAATTCCACGCGAATGGGAAGACGTCCCTGCAGTTCCGGCAGCAAATCCGATGGTTTAGATACGTGAAACGCTCCGGAAGCGATGAATAGAATGTAATCCGTTTTAATGGTTCCATACTTTGTCGTGACAGAACATCCCTCTATTAAAGGCAGTAGATCCCGCTGCACTCCTTCCCGACTTACGTCCGGTCCCGAGATATTTCTGGCGCAAATTTTATCGATTTCATCTATAAAAACGATACCATTCTGTTCCACGGAAAAAATTGCTTCCCGAATGGTTTTATCGTGGTCGATTAATTTCTCGCTTTCTTCTCCGGCTATCAATATGCGAGCTTCTTTAACGGTAACTCTCCGTTTTTTTGTTTTATTGAATCCGAGAGCGTTGTTCATTAGATCTGTCAGGTTCATCATACCAATTTGCGCGCCAGGCATTCCTGGAATATCGAAAGATTGACTCAAGGAATTATCCAGCATGTTAATTTCGATCTCTTTATCTTCTATTTCTCCGGAATTCAGCATTTTTTTGAATTTTTCTTTGGTTTCTTTGGAAGAATTTTCTCCCACAAGAGCGTCTATAATTCTTGATTCAGCGTTAAGTTTCGCTTGCTTTTCAAAAGATTGTCTATGTCGCTCTTTAACGTCGGAAACTGCCATCTCTGCGAGATCGCGAATAATTTGCTCGACGTCGCGCCCCACATATCCAACTTCTGTGAACCTTGTCGCTTCTACTTTTATGAAAGGAGCGTTCGCAAGTCTGGCCAATCTCCTAGCAATTTCAGTTTTTCCAATGCCTGTATGACCTATCATTAGTATATTTTTAGGCAAAATCTCTTCTTTTAGAGGACTCGGAACCTGTTGCCTTCTCCAGCGATTGCGCAGCGCAACGGCAACCGCTTTCTTCGCCTCTTCATGGCCTACTATGAAACGATTCAGCTCTGAAACTATTTGATTCGGAGTTAGCGAAGTCATAAATTTATCCTTCAATGTTGATTTTTTCTAAAATTACGGAATGGTTCGTATATATGCACAGATCTCCGGCGATTTTCATGGATCTTCTGGCGATTTCCTCCGCAGATAAATCTTGCCCAATCAGCGCCAACGCGGCGGCAAGGGCAAAATTTCCTCCGGATCCTATCCCGATAATGCCGTCCTGCGGTTCAAGCACATCGCCAACGCCGGTTATAATTAGTGAAATATCTTTGTTTACCACCGCCATCATCGCCTCCAGTTTGCGCAAATATTTATCGGTGCGCCAATCTTTAGCCAACTCTACGCATGCCCTCTGCAACTGATCAGGATACTGTTCCAATTTGGATTCAAGCCTTTCAAAGAGAGTAAAAGCATCCGCAGTAGCTCCTGCGAAACCGGTCAGCACATTCCCGGACGATAGAAATCTCACTTTTTTGGCATTTGCCTTTAAAACCACGCTGCCCATGGTGACTTGACCGTCTCCCGCAACAACAACTTGATTTCCCTTTCGAACGGAAAGAATGGTCGTTCCCATCCATTTAGTTGTTTCATTCATGAGCCAGTCTTTCTATAAAATCAAAAAAATCGTTTCCGGCATAATCCACGCCGCCGCCCAAATACCCCCAAACGTGATTCCCTTTTTTATCGAAGACCAAACAGGCCGGCACTCCGGCTATTCCCTCCATAACATTTGGTTTAACGGAAGGATAGATTTTTAAGAGTTGAATATCATTGGATTTATAATAAAGTCTCAGTGCTCCTAGCGTCTCGTTTCCGACGTTTAGAACAAGAATTTCCACATTTTCAATTCCGGATTGTTTAAGTCGATGAATTAGGTTGTCAAAGCTTCTTAATACGGTCGGACAGTTGGGGCACCAGGTGGTTGAAAGGACAACGATCACAACCTTTTCATGGAGATCAGACAGCCGGAATTCTTTTCCAAACTCATTTTTGAGAGAATATGGAAACTTTTTCCCACCGGGAAGGTAGCCGGGGCCTTGTTCAAACGGGAACGTTGCCGTTATATTCTTCTGCCTGCCGAGAAAGTTTAATTCTGAAGCTTCTAGATTGTAGCAAACGGTTGCGGCAGCCACTATCAACGCGGCGAAACTTTTTATATACTTTCCCAAGTAATTCGTTCTGAAAGATATCATGAAATACATTCCACTATTATTGTTAGTTTGCCTTGAACTCGCCTCGTGCGGCAGGAGAGGACCTCTAGAACCATATGAAAAAGAAGACGTCCCATATCCAAGACAGTATCCAAGCCCAGAAATGAAGCCATAAAACTTGCTGAATATACATCATTTATTTTTCATAGTCACCTAAGTCACTTAAAACATTTTGGGCCAATTTTGATAAAGCGGTTCAGGAATCGCATGCGCCAGGAAAATAAAATTTTCAAAATTAACAAAAAAACAACTTTTTTGCTCTATTAATTGTCAGTAGTCGTTATTACAAATTGGGATAAATGGCAATGCGCGTAGATATAATTGTTCCGAATTTCGATGAATCTTCTAGCGAAGTGACGCTTTCGTCTTGGTATAAAAAAATTGGCGATAAAATTTCCAAAAATGAAATTATAGCCGATGCGGAAACTCCATCCATTGCCTGCGGCATTACTTCCAGCTATGACTGCATTTTGGTCAAGATTCTAGTTAAGGAAGGTGAAACCATTCCTCCGGGAACAAAGATAGCCATTATCGAAACAGATTTAAATGCCGACTTGTCCGATCTTAGGCAATGGCAAATGGCGCAAGAAACGCTGGAAGAATCAAGGGAGATAGAAGCACAAATTTTAGAAGACGAGGCGAGGCAAGACGCAGAAATTGCAGCAAACGACCTGAAATATTCTCTTTCTGTCCCGTTGGAAGAGGAAATAAGGGAAAATATTCGAGAATTGGGCGCCATTGAAAGGGTTGAAAAAGAAATTATTGAAGACGAAATTGCTCTGGAAGAGAAAATAGCAGATGAAGTTACTGAGCGCGCAGAGAAAAAATTTAAAGGTATCATTAAAGAAGCCGAAACCAAAGCAAAGGAAGAGGCGCAAAAACTAAAAGAAAAAATACTGGACGAAGCCATAAAGCAAGCACAGCGTCAAGCGGAAGAGATGAAGGCTAAAATTTTAGAAGAATATGAAAAAAAAGCCGCCAAAGATGCGGCCGAGATGCACCAAAAAATTATTCAGGGCTCGCTGTTGGAAGCAGAAAATACCAAAGCTCAGCTCATAGAAGAGGCAAGAGGCAAGAGGCAAGGCTAAACGGGAAGCGGAGAAAATGCGCGAAGAAATTCTTAAAAAAACCGAAATTGAGGCAAAAGAAAAGGCGCAGGAGTCGTTGAATGAAGCTATTTCTCAGGCTCGCGAAAAAGCTCAATTGGAAGCCGAATTACTATCCAAAGAAATAATAGAAGAAACGCTGCGAGAATCAAAATTAGAGGCAAAGGCGATCAAAAAAGACATAATTCATTCGGCTCAAAAACACGCGGTCAAAGAATCGGAAAGTATCGTCAGAAACATAATAAATCAAGCGAAAAAACGCTCTTCTATTCAGGCGGAGGAGATAGTCGAATCGGCAACCGAACTGGCGACGCATGAAGCTGAATTGTTTCGTGAGGAAATACTGAAATCCATGCATTCGGAAATTAAAAATACCGTTAATCTAACTTTGGAATCCATTGTCAAAGAAATGCAGCGGCAAATGAAGCGTTCTATCGGAGAAATTACGCAGGAGGTAGAAGTTGACATAAATTCGCACATAGATCGTATAAAGAAGTCGACGGAAAAAACTTTGAAGGACGTCGAAGACGATATAAAACGGCGAGAAGAATCCATCATTAAAAAGGCCGAAAAATTTGGCGAAAAACTTGCCGATCAAATGGGAAAAAGCGCCGAGCAGGCCTTGGAGAGAGTCGAAAATAGAATAGAACATGAAGAAGAAGCCGTCTTCGAGCAAACCATGAAATTAGAGGATCAGCTGGATGCTCAGACTGAAATTGTAAAAAAATTAATCAAAACTGATCCGGATCAATCGCCGGAAATGTACGCCGATAACTGGAATAAACCTCAATATTTCGCGTCTCCGGAAGATAGCAATGAGCCGCTCGATCCGCTGCGGCGCCGTATTTCAGAAAAAATGAAGGACTCCTACGACGCTTCCGTGATTTCAACCGTCTCCAACGAGGTTGACATGAGCGCTATTTTATCTATGGAAAAAACTTTTGGGAAAGCATTTTCCCGGAAGCACAATACTCGCTTGGGATTTACTCCGTTTTTTGTATCAGCCTGCATATCAGCTCTGAAACAGTATCGCGTTTTTAATGCGCATATCCGTGGAGATGAAATCATATATAAGAATAATTTCGACATATCAATCATAACCTGCGGCAACGACGGCATAGCAGCTCCGGTAATAAGACGCGCCGATTCGCTTTCTATTGCGGAAATTGAGAGAGCCATGATTTCTTTATCCCGAAGAGCAATAGAGGGGACATTGTCGCTGGAAGAGGTTTCGGGAGGAACATTTACGGTGGTGAACGCCGGAATTTATGGTTCTCTCATTGGAACAGATTTATTGACTCCTCCGCAGGTAGCTACGCTGAGCGTTCATAAAATGCACAATCGACCAATTGCTACGGACGGCGGAGTAGAAATAAAACCAATGCTTTACATTTCTCTATCCTATGATCATCGAATTTCAGACACCAAGAAGGCGTCGGAATTCCTCGCGAACATCAAAAATTACGTGGAAAATCCAGGCTGGCAGATGTTGGAATTGTAGTTGCATGCCTTGTTCCCAAAACCAATCGTCAGCACCGAGCTGAATCGATCGCCCACGAATCGTGAAAAGTTATACTCAACCACTCTGAGAAGTTGGATTTTCTATACTGCAGCAACAGTGGATTTCCAGATAGCTTTTTCTACTTCTCAGCGTAATTTGGTATATCGGCAAAGCAGAGGCTCGTAAGACAGAAGAATACTTTATTTGACATATGGCTGCCGATAAATTTCGCAAACAAAAATTTCTCTCTCGCCCCACCGTGTATTTACTGACAGATTCGCAGCATTAAAACCATTTTTTGTCAGTACTTTTTTCGAATAAATATTTTCCCGATGGCAGGTGGCATAGAAATGTGAAGTCTTGAAAAGATCTGACCGTATACTCGCTATATCACAAAAAGATTTCGTAATACCGCTAGCAACGCCACGCTCAGAAAACTCTTGCTTTGTCATAAAAGCTACTTCCGCGACGGTATCGGTTTCAAGAATATTAACGCCCTCCAGTATGTCTACATTCATTTTTATAAGCGTGCCATCAGTTGGTCCTGCGGAGAAAAATCCGATTTTTTTTAGTTCTTTAGTATCATTATCGCAAATTACAGCAAACACGCTAAAAGATACGCCTAGCTTCATATTTTCCGCACGCATCTCGCCTTGTTTTTTCGCTTCTTCTAAAGATAATCGACCGTTAGCGTAAAACTTAAGATAATCTAAATCTTTTTCAGTATTGTTACGAATGGCGGCATACGAAGGACCGTCGCCACTCATCATTGGTATTATGCCGAGTATAACTTCTTTTTCTGTCGTACATATGCAATAGTTCATTATTTCCTGATTCGATAGCTTAAAGTGACCGTTTTTGTTATCATACTCATTCCAGCATTCGACGATAGAATTGCCAAACGATTCCATCGCATTTAATGGGAAACATACAAATGCTAATAAAACTAAAAGTCCTCTGAACATATATAACAAGCCTCCACTGCGTCTTAATTACAAAGCATAACTCGCGAAGCTTAACACGATGGCATTGAAAATTCAAGTAGATGTATGGTAACACCATGGCCATTTAATTCTCTAAGATAATTTTGACGAAGCGTCCACGGAACCGCGAGCACCCGAAACGCAAGGTTTATAACCCGTCCCTGGAAAACCAAACTACTTGCCGATTCACAAAGCGGTAGTGATTATTTTTGCTCCTTCGAAGGAACGAATCAATTTAAGCACATCGTTTCGGACTGTTTTGAATTCCGCATTGTATTGTTCCGCTATAGTTTGAGCTATGGCGTTGATATTGCTGTTTCCGTCGCAGAGACTCAGCACCCTAACGGCTGTTTCGTTTATCTCTATGACGCGTCCGCCGCTCGAAAACGGCCGCACTAGGGCTATTCTACCATTTCTCCTAAACTTAAAACCCAGCAGTTTTGGAATATTAGTTCCGAGAATTTCAGATACAATATCGTCCATAGCTTCTTACCTTTTCAAATAAACTTTATCAACATTATTCCTAAAAGACGGTTTCAGAAAATCTTGGGACGATTTCATGGACCGCAAATATTCTTTTACCTGCTCGTTATCTTTTACTTTCTTCCCCACAGATTCCCAAATCTCGGCAATACTGCTATTCGAAACGCTACCTATGGTAAACGGCATTGTACAATCTATTTTCACATCTCCGCTAGGAAGAATGACCAGCGATGAATTCGCCTTTACGCTGTTTAACTGCAGTATAGCCTGCTCTTCCAATGAAGGAATAACATTCATCCTTTTGCGGTACTCTTTCCTCTTGACGCTGACTCTAGAGAAAACATCGGCTATTTCCTCCGGAGTCATGTCCAATTTTTCTTTATTTATTATGGCTCTACCAGAGTAGCAAAAGGGAGCGATGATAACCGCCTCAGCTCCTAAAACATAGGCGGTATCTATCATTTCTTCCACATAATCTAGGTTGCTTTTCACAACCACATGGGCTACTAGCAACGGAAAACCGTTTATCTTTACCAAATTGGCCGCGGAAACGGCTTTGCGAAAAGCGCCATCCGTTCCTCTGATATAATCGTGCAATTCAGGCCTGGATCCATCTATGCTCACCTGCAGCCATTTAAATCTATACTTTTTTAGTTTATCCAAAAGACCCTGCGTTATCAGCATTCCGTTTGTAATAAGACGAATGTAAATATCATACCCTGCTAAAACATCCATTATTTCAAACAATCCGTCTCCCAAAAGAAGCGGCTCCCCGCCCGAGAGAGTACATTCAAAAATTCCTAATTCTCCAGCTTCTTTGGCCAATTCTTTCCACCTAGCAACGGGCAAGTCAGGTTTTAAATTGGATTCCATTCCCGATTGGTTATAACAGTGCAGACACCTCTGGTTGCATTTATGAGTCAACTCAAATTGCAACGATACGGGATTTTCGTACTCCTCGCGCAACGTCCCATTAGCTGATTGATTCTTGTACGAGTTTCTGCAACTGTCTAAATATTCTTTAAAAGAATGCGTCTCGCCCAAAGAATCGACAATTTCGTCGTAGCTCAACTCTACATCATGAATAACATTATCTCTCATGAAACACCACCCTATACTCCTTATAGTATATATTCTATGATTATTTATGTAAACGCAGTGTGCGGGTTTTTTTTATAATTTTGATAATTTAAGGCTTTATTTTCCATGGGCCGGTTATATACATTACGCTTTAGCGTGAATTGCTTTAGCGCAATATGCGTTTTATCATGAGTTATGAATAACCGAGATACTGTGTCTTAGGTCAAGAGGCGAAAGCAAATTTTTTATCGAATTCAGCATTGTTCTTAAGCATAGCGAAAATTATATGCATCAGCTTTCGCATAACAGCACAGACAATAACTTTTGCTTTTTTTCCCTTTTTCTCAAGGCGTTGAACAAAATCGTGGAAGTCTGCATTGTGATTTTTCACCGAAATAGAAGCCATATAAAGTATTTTCCTTGCGCGTTTTGATCCGATTTTGGAAACATGTGAAGTTTTTTCACCGATGATCCAGATTCGAAAATTTGTGGAGTAACTCCGAAAAACGCAGCAAATTGCTTCGCATTTTTGAAATTTTTCACGGATGGTGCTTCCGAAAGTATGCAACAAGCGATTGCTATACCTGCCCCTTTGATTTGCATAATTTTTCCTACCAAATTTCTCAT
>JAISOD010000002.1 GCA_031275895.1 Holosporaceae bacterium
CTTGATCACTAGAAATACTTTTATCATCATAAAAATTAATTGATAACTCAAACTTAAATATATCTTCGTCTTTAATAATAGGTGTTGAACCAGAGTATAATTCACAATAGCGATGTATAAAAGAACAGACCGTTTCATATGTGCGCCTAGGCAATGTATCGCGAGCTTCTTTAAATTCTAACTGCGATCCTTCTTGTTGTTCGATTAGCCTTCTGATTTTTTCGCAATCGTCAATCATATAAATTCCTCAATCACTTTAACATTCGCCGTTGACCATTTTCCCGTCAGTAATTTTTGCATCAGACCGCGTTTTTGCTGAATTAGCAGATCGAGCTTGCGTTTCAGTAGGGAAATTTCTTCATCTGCAATAGTGAGAATTGCAGCAATGGCGCGCTGTTCCGAGAGAGGGGGAAGAGGGATTTTTATATTTGAAAAAACGCTTTTATTAAGAATTTGAATCCCGCCTATTCCGGCTGCTTTGATTAACGTTTTTTTATAATAAGAAAGCACGTAATAAATGAATTCATTAGAAAATTTTTTGCTTACAATGATTGCATTAATTTGTTGATTAGTCGCGCATTCAATTTTTGCTATTGCGTTTAATCCGATCGATGCTATACACGTAATTAATACGGTCTCAGCTGGCAACCATCTGGTTTTGCTTTTTCCTAATGCGGTTAATTTTATCGATGTCTTTGATACGTATTTCCCTTTCATATCTTCTGCAGTTACCCAACAAAATTCTCCTCCCCAATTTTCTAGATTCTGCTTTGACGGAGTATTTCCTGCAACTATCTTCCCCAACTCTCCAAGCTTCGCTTCTTTCCATTCCTTCGTAAATCCTTTCAATCTCATTTTTCCCGTCAGCAATTTTTGCATAAGCCAGAGTTTTTGTTTGCGTTTCGCTTCGATCAATCGCTCTTGCAGAGAGATAAGCCGATCGGCAACTGTGAGGATTGAGGCTATGGCGCGCTGCTCCGAGAGAGGGGGAAGAGGAACTCTCAATCGAGCATATTCTTTGGAATTTATATTTGGTTGTGCTCCAGTTCGCAATGTATTTATTATCCAAATTTTATACCTATTTGACTGCGTGTAGAAAAACAAAAAAGAAGGAAATATTTTCTTAGGATCTGGTCGACACCTAATCAGATATCCGGCATAAGCCAATAAATCATCAGATTTGTGAATGTATGTTTTTCCAACGGTAGCTCCCGTTCTCGCAAAAACAATGTCTCCTTTTTTTAAATAATAATTTTCGGCTTCTTTTATCGATATACTTTTGAAATCATTTTGTAGTAATTTGCCATCTTCGGATATATCAGTAATTCTTAGATAACGCGGAAGAGTGTCATCGTAATCTACAGAAGGTGCATTAGCTCCATAAGATAATCGCGCCAGACAAACTTCTTCCAATCTCACCTGTTTCCACTCATTAGGAATATGCCGGCTCTTATTTTTCATTGTGATTTCCACCGAAATTCCATCGCAACCACAGAATTGGATGAAGAAACGAAGGCTTTGTTAGCGAATTTATGTTTTTGAAACTTTCTTCTGTTTTCTTATAAATAAGGGAACTCTCTTTATATTTCATGAGTTCACTGTATTTTGTGTTTATATTTTTCAAATCACGCTCATTTAACAGATTGCCATAATATCTTTTCGAAAAATACTCATTAAGTGCTTTTAGAAGACAAATGATTTCAACAACTAATATACAGGAATTACTTGCAACGTTTTTTAATTCGCTTTCATACCTGCAATGATTCGACTGTTTTATACGAGCTAAAGATTCTTTTGTTAAATCTGGTACAGGCAGGCAATTATCAATATCCTGTAATATCCTTTCGTATTTTCCTGATAGTTTTTCATTATAATCAATCATAGATTTTAGATAAATATCCTCTGCTTCTATATTTTTAAAATCGTCATTAATGCATTTTTCATCTAAAAATTCTGCAATTATTTCTTTTCGCTTATAAAAAACTTCCAGTGCATCAAGCAAATAATACACAGCCATTTTAATATATCTTTTTCTTTCAAGAATTTTATTAATTGTTTTAATCAGGCTGATAATTATATCAATCATTTTTTTTTCTTTTCCCTCTATTTATAGCTTAACAAATTTATCACAATCGCTCATCACAAATCCTCGATCTTAAATTCTTCATAACCTTCATAATAATAGCTGATATCTATGCCATTCATAAAGATTTCGCGTTCGTTTATTTTGTCGGTTAGCGCGGATTTCAGCAGGCGCTTTATTTCCACGTCTTTCACAACGCTGCGTTCCATAGCCGATAGATAGTCCGATTTATCGACCTTGCTCCAATCGATAACTTTCTTCAATTCCTTTTTTAAAATCAAATCCAACCAGATGCGCATGGCGCGCCCATTGCCTTCGCGAAATGGATGGGCAACGTTCATTTCCACGTACTTCCCAATAATCTGATCGAAAGTGGCCTGCGGCATTTTATCGATAGCTTTCAGCGATTGTGGCAGATATATCAACGGCGCAAAGCGAAAATTCCCTTTTATCAGATTTACATCGCGCATTTTACCTGCAAAGTCATAAATATCGTCAAATAAAGCTTTATGTATCTGTTGCAAACCGGCGAAGGTTCCGAATTTTATTTTATTGATTTTTCCGCTGTCATAAAGTTGTTTCGCATTCCGCTTGCTGATGCGTTCTTCCTCTTTATTCAGTTCAAGTTGACTAGTAATTCCGAGTTTGTTTTTTTTCAATATTGCCATGTTATCGCCTCTTCATTTTTCATCACCCATATCTTTATTCTTACATTGCGATAATTTAACCAATTTATCAAAATCAGACTGAAAAGTACGATCTTGGATTACGCGATATTTTTCATATTCATCCAACGCGAGAGCAAGTGCAACTTCATGTCTAACGCGTCCAGCATCGTTAAGTATCTCATGTTCATTAAATTTTAAGAAAGCAGTAAGTTTTTCCCCCCAATCTTTCATATACATCGGCCTTTGCTTTACAGCCTGTAATTCGGCGTAATCTAAGTACATAGTTACGATGCGATTTAAATGATCCATTTCCTCTTTGTTAAGATAATTTTTGGCAATAACAACATCGCTGGGCATGATTTTGCCTCTCGGAGCTCTCCGCCACGTCGTTAGTCCCATATGCGCTTTTCTACTATCAGCCCTTTCAGAAATAACTTCTGCTGCCGTATGTCCTGTAATTGCAAAATGCAGTTTGTTTTGTACCGTTGCGAAAAAGGTTTTTGTTACTTGCTCTTTTGGTGAATAATCAATGGATGTTGCGTAAATATCCGTAATCTTTTGATACAGCATTCGTTCAGAAGATCGAATATCTCTGATTTCTTCCAGCAAATCATCAAAAAATCTGGTGCTGAATTTTGAGCCATATTTAAAACGATCTCCGTCTAACACATATCCTTTATAAATATATTGTCGCAAAATTTCCGTCGCCCATTGACGAAACTGAATACCTCTTTCAGAATTTACTCTATATCCAACGGCAAGAATCGCTTCGAGAGAATACAACTTAATAGCTCTTGTAACCTTTCTTTTCCCTTCGTTCTGAACTTGTAAGAATTCCTTACAAGTTGACAGTTCCTGCAATTCAGCGTTTTCACAAATGTTCTTCAAATGCATTGTTATATTTTGCGTACTCGTACCATATAGTTCAGCCATTTCTTTCTGAGAAAGCCATATGTTTTCGTTCTCATATAAAACTTCAATTGTTATATTTCCGTCTTTTGAGTGAAAAAACACTATTTGGTTATCTGGTATTTTTTTCATTTCCCCAATTCCTCAAGATAACGATCCATCTGCGCTTGGACTGCCGCAAGTTCTACTTCAATGTTTGCTATTTCGGCTTTCACTGATTCAATGTCGACCTGTTCTTCTTCCTCAAAAGTATCTACATAACGCGGAATATTAAGGTTGAAATCATTCTCGCGAATTTCTTCAAAGGTTGCCTCATGACTGTATTTATCAATAATTTTGCGCTCCCGATAGGCGCTAACGATTTTATCGATATCCTGCTGGCGGAGAAAATTCTGATTTTTGCCTTTTTCGTAGTTGCCTTCTCCTGACGCGTCGATAAAAAACACATTTCGGGTCAGACGATTCTTCTTAAAAATGAGAATACAAGCCGGAATTCCTGAGCCAAAAAATAAATTCGCCGGAAGTCCGATAACTGCATCGAGCAAATTGAAATCCTCGATTATAGTTCGGCGAATTTTTCCCTCCTGAGCTCCGCGAAACAGAACTCCATGCGGCAGCACTATGCCCATTCTTCCGGTAGCGTCGTCAAGGCAATGAAGCATATGCATTACAAATGCGTAATCGCCTTTTGAAGTTGGCGGAATACCAAATGCAAAGCGTTTCCACGAGTCAAGACTTGCCGACATTTTTGTTTTCGCATCCGGTAGAAAGCCGCTGTCCCATTTATCAAGCGAAAATGGCGGATTAGCCACTATAACCTGGAACTTCATAAGCTTATCATTTTCGATATTTTGCGGATTAGGCAACGTATCTCCCTGCCAAATCGTAGCGTCGGAGATATTATGTAGGAACATATTCATTTTGCACAGCGCCCAAGTTTGGGCATTGCGCTCTTGACCATATATTGCAACTTTTTTTGTGCCTGCTTCATGATAGGCTTTGAGGAGCATGCCGCCGCTCCCGCAGGTTGCGTCATAAATGCGATCGTTTTCACACGGCTGGACTAGTTTTGCCACAAGTTCCGAAACGCGACTAGGCGTGAAGAATTCCCCTCCCTTTTTTCCGGCGTCGGAAGCAAAATTAGCAATCATGTATTCATAGGCGTCGCCTATAATATCAGAACTGTCGAGGTGGGACGGCGATAAGTCAAGGTCGCGAAAATCCTCAAGCAGATTTTTGAGTATGGCGTTTTTTTCGCGCGGTTCGCCAAGATCAACAGTGGAGTTAAAATCAATAGATCTGAACACATTGCGAAGTTTCGATCCATTGAGTTCTTCTATGGCTGAAAGGGCAATATTAATTTTCTGTCCAATTTGAGTATCGTTACGATTTTCATAGAGATAATCAAATAAAGATTTATCGTCCATCACAAAAGGCTCGCGACTCATAGCTCGATCAATCCGCTGTTGATTGCCTGCAAAATGATCCGCATACCAAGCGCGGCGCTCTTTATTAAGATCGCTAAGATACTTAACAAACAACATCGATAGAATATAATCTTTGTAACGCGAGCTATCTATCTTGCCGCGGAAACTATCGCAAGCTTTCCATAGGACATTTTCAATGTTTTTACGCGTGGTCATTCAATTCTTCTCCCTAAAATTATTTTGAAGTAATCCGCTAACCAGCCGTTTTTTTGCTTCTGCAAATCGAAGAAGTAAACGCTGCTCACAGTTGGCAAGTTGAAGCAAATTTTCTATTTTTTCCTGCAATTCAATCGAAGGTGGCAAGAATGTCATTTTGCGAATATATCCTGAACTGATTGTCCCCATTATCGTTCCGCCGCTCGCCATCTTATAAAATTCTTGCCGATTTTGTAGCAACCACCAATACAAAAAATGTGGATCAATTTGTTTGTTTTTAATTCTGATTATTGCAAAATGAGATGAAATAAGTAAGTTGGTAAAAGGTTCCGTTATCAGCGCAACCGTATACGGAGCACTTAAGCTCAGTAATATATCATCGCTATGCGTAAAATACCCCTCTTTTAGCGGTTCTGAAGCAGAATATGATTCAAGTAAGTTATGTTTAATATCATTATCAACAGGCAACGCCCTTAAGCTTAAAGCAGGATAAACATGTGAAGAAATATCAAAAACAACTTCTTTTCTTGATAAAACCAATCCGGTTCGAATATTTACACAACTCTCTAGCTTTATTTTTGTACTGTTCAATCTGCAGCCATGATATTATAATGTTCATGATGAAGTCAATAGATTTTCCGATGCCTCCACCGCGCTGTACGCATAAAAAGCCTGATAGCCGATTTTCACTTCTACGCGTGGACGTTCTCCGGTTTTAAACAAGCCATATCCCGTTTTTGTACGCGTCCCAAATCTTGCTTCGTCAAAGAAAAAATCCTATCAAAATGCTCATTTTTAAAGGTCTCCGCCTTCTCATTGTCCTGCTTATAATGCTGCGGCCGAGGCGTTATATGCGAATAGCCGAGCTTTTTAAGTTCTCGGTACATCGTTGCAGTACTCGCTTTCTTGCCGCCTTCGGCGACTCGGAGGAGCTTTCAACCGCTCTGTTTGATCCCCGTGAAAGCGCTTGATACAGCTGCGAAGAGTCGTGTCGGTAACCACGAAAACCCTTGCAACTGCGCTGATTCCATACTTGCAGGCCGCAATAATCGCCTCCAATTTCCTTACAACAATTCTCTCTTGCGGCATTGCTTTAACGCCATTCTTGCTGATTTCTCAACATCTTCGTTCAATAACGCTGATCTCTTTGACATAGGCCTCCTTATATAGCGTTTTCACTTCGGATTTACCATAGCGATTCGCTAATTTACGTGAGTTTTCGTGAAATGTAAAATGGCAAAAGCAAAGTGAAAATGCTATAATTAACTTATAAGAACGCAGTGTGCAAGTTTTTCATGAGAAGATGTTATCGAAAGCAGTTGATCCGGCGATGGTATGAGCTCATATTTTTCTTCTGATTTTTGAGAGCAAATGCCATGTATCTTTTGCGCTGATTTTCTGGATGTGGAACCGTTCGGTAAGTTGTCCGATGACGGTTTCGATTTTTCTGC
>JAISOD010000048.1 GCA_031275895.1 Holosporaceae bacterium
ACGAACTTTTCCGTCGTCTGCTAAAGACTATGGACGCGACAAAAAGAGACTATGAAATCATTATGGTGGACGACGGTAGCTCCGATAAAACTCCCAAAATGCTCTGCGATTGGTTTAGGAAACGTTCGGACGTCTTGAGGATAATCACATTCAATGGAAATTATGGCCAATATGTCGCTATTCTTGCAGGGTTCGAGCATGTTCGCGGAAATATAATCGTAACTATGGACGCAGATCTACAAAACTTACCGGAAGAAATACCTCATTTATTGAACAAAATGGAAGAAGGATATGATTTGGTAGGCGGATACAGAGCTAAACGCTACGACAATTGGTTTAGAACCTACGCGTCAAAAATAGTAAATGTCCTGCGAGCAAAATTAACGGGAATAGAGACGAAAGACCACGGCTGCATGCTGCGCGCCTATAAAAGAATTATAATCGACGAAGTTGTAAAAACCCGAGAAACATCGACTTTTATTACGGCGCTTGCCCAAAAGTTTGCGGGCAATCCAACGGATATTCCAGTTACTCATGCGGAACGAAAGGCTGGCGGATCCAAGTATAATTTTTACAAATTAGTTCGCATTACCTTCGATCTAATGACTGGATTTTCACTGGGGCCGCTGCATATATTTACCATGCTGGGTATGATAATCTCCGCCGTGAGCGGAATATATTTCTTTGTGGAGCTATTCAAGAGGTTTGTTTCCAATCACCATGGTTACGGGTTAAGATTCGCCTTCGTTTTCCTGCTATTAAGCGTAATTATTCTCGGCATTGGCCTCCTGGGAGAATATCTGGGAAGGGCGTACTTTGCCGTTTGCGAACATCCTCGCTTTGTTATTCGTGAAATTTTAGAAAAAAAAAGAGGAGATAAAAGATCATGAACATACTAATCATCGGAGCGGGCGGCTTCATTGGCAGTCACTTGTCCGAAGAAATTATCAATAATCATGAAGATTGGAACGTTGTTGCCATCGATATTGTTTCGTCAAAAATAGAGCATTTACTCACGCACAAAAGATTTAATTTTATAAAGGCGGATATACTAAAAGACCTCGATGTAGTGGAAGAGCAACTGAAGAACTGCGACCTGGTGTTTCCTTTGGCGGCGATTGTCAATCCGTCAGTATACGTACAGGATCCACTAAAAATTTTCGAACTGGACTTCGAGGCCAACGTGCAAATCGTGAAATGGGCCGTAAAACATAATAAACGATTAATCTTCCCATCCACATCGGAGGTATATGGGATGTGTGAAGACGAAGAATTCGATGAAGAGACCTCTAATCTTGTCGCCGGTCCCATCGGCAAGCAAAGATGGATATATGCCTGTTCTAAACAAATGCTGGATCGCGTAATTTACGCTCACGGGCTGAAAAATGGCTTGCGTTATACGCTATTTCGTCCGTTTAACTGGAGCGGCCCTCGCCTAGACGACCTTTATAAAGCGGAGAGTGGAAGTTCGCGGGTAATTTCTCAATTTTTGAGCAATATTCTGCATGGAAAGGATATTAATCTGGTTGACGGAGGAAATCAGCTGCGCTGTTTCACGTATATTTCGGACGGCATAGCGGCACTGATTAAAATTATAGAAAATAAGGATAATTGCGCCGACGGGCAGATATTTAATATTGGGAATCCATACAACGAGCTGAGCATAAAGGAGTTAGCCGAAAGAATCATTAGATTTGCAGGAAAATACGAGAAACTTAGAGAAGTCGCCCAAAAGATAAAAATTACCAGCATGAATTCTGCGAATTATTTTGGAAAATCGTACCAGGACGTCGCCCGAAGGGTTCCGTCCATCAGGAAAGCCGGAGCTATTTTAGGCTGGCAACCAACAGTTGGTGTTGATGAACTATTAACGAAAACAATGGATTTTTATTTTAGATAGTGGTTTTTTGTTAATAAAATAAATGTTATACATACGGCGCAAATGGGTTGCCGCGGGCGTGGTGAAACTGGTAGACACGCCAGATTTAGGTTCTGGTAGCTTGCGCTGTGGGGGTTCAAGTCCCTTCGCCCGCACCAGGATTTTAGTCCGATTGGAGCTGTCATGGAGATTATAAAAAAAACGGCAGACGGTCTTGCTGGAAGCTACAATGTTCTTGTGTCAGCTGACGAGCTAGACGCGGCTATGACTGCCAAACTCAAGGAAACTGCCGCCAAGACGCGTTTGGACGGATTCCGTCCAGGGAAAGCGCCGTTGGATATCGTCAAGCGTATGCATGGAAGCAGTTTACAAAGCAAAGCCAAAGAATCAGCGATCGCTTCGGCAATCAGTAAGGTACTAAAAGACGAGAAGTTATCCATATACCACTATGAGACTAATATACTAAAGGAAGACGCTAATGGCCTGGAATTTATCTTAAAATTCGAGCTGATTCCTACCTTTGAGTTGCAGGATATATCCGGCATAGAAATAGGAAAATACGTGGCCGAAATTGATCCTAAAGAAATAGAATCGGTTCTCGAGTCCATCAGGAAAGAGCGCAAAAATTGGGTTGAAGATGAAACTGCGCAAAAAGTCGAAAAGGGTCAAAAAATTATCATCGATTTGAGCAGAGTGAAGCCAGACAAAAATAGTAGGGATGACGCGATAAAAAATTTGGAGATCATGGTTGGAGGCGAAACCGTGGTCGACGACTTCTGGAAGCATTTGATCGGAGCAAAGATTTCCGAGACTCGCGAATTTTCGATAAATTATCCGGATGGTTTCCGAAATAAAGCGTTGGCTGGGAAAAGCATTGCCTATAGGGCTCTGGTTAAAAAAATTTTAAAGGCTCAAGAACATAAGTTAGACGATGAGTTTGCAAAGTCGCTCGGTCATGAAAATTTAGAGAAACTGAGGGAATGGACGAAATCCCAAATCGCTTCCAAATATGATGGAATTTCGCGAGATATCATGAAACGGGATCTGCTGGATAAACTATCCGCGATGTACAATTTTGACATTCCGCAGGGTATGCTGAATCTTGAAACCGAGGAAGTCGTCAATCAAATCTCTGGAGAAGGCAAGAGGCTCGGCAAGGAAATTACCCCAGAAATCAAAAAAGAATGCGTTAAAATAGCTGCCAGCAGAGTTAGGCTCGGATTGGTTGTCGCAGAAATAGCCAAACGAGAAAAAATCAGAGTAACGAAAAACGAGATTTCCCAAACAATTAACAATATTGCCGCCATGTATCCAGGCCGCGAGAGGGCCATTTGGAATATGTACAATCAGAGCAACGCAATGCGAACAATTGCGGCTCCAATTTTGGAGCAAAAAGTTATCGATTTTTTGTTTGGAAAAATAAAAATCAGCGAAAAGAAATGCTCCACAAAAGAATTAATAGCCATAGATGAGGAGCCGTTTGATTTTTTCAAGGATGGAGTCGAAAAAGTTAAAGTGGGTCGCAAACCGGCCAAAAAAATTGAGGATTCCGGAGGATCTTTGAAGAAATCTCACGACGGCGAGAAGGAAGAGTAGTTTTTATTCTAAGTGTTGGGGGTAAAATGGATACGAGTATGAGTTTGTTGGTTCCTATCGTTGTAGAACAAACAAGTCGAGGAGAACGCTCCTATGATATTTATTCTCGCCTTCTAAAGGAGCGCATCGTGTTTTTGACCGGAGAGGTCAACGACTCGTCGGCTAGTTTAATCTGCGCTCAACTTTTATTTTTGGAATCCGAAGATCCTAAAAAAGACATTTTCTTTTACATAAATTCGCCTGGAGGAGTGGTAACGTCCGGTTTATCCATATACGATACCATGCAGTATATTGTGCCGGAGGTTACTACTCTATGCATAGGCCAGGCGGCGTCAATGGGATCGCTGCTATTGGCGGCTGGAGCTAAAGGGAAAAGACATTCTCTTCCAAATTCTAGAGTTATGATACATCAACCGTCCGGCGGATTTCGCGGGCAGGCTGCAGATATTGAGATTCACGCAAAAGAGATTCTAAGTCTTCGTGCTCGTCTGAATAAAATTTATGAAAAACACACCGGAATGCAGTTGAAAGAAATCGAAAAGGCAATGGATCGCGACAACTACATGTCTCCTGAAGAAGCCAAAAAGTTTGGTTTGATCGATGAAATAATCGAAAAAAGAAAAACGTAAATGGAGAATTCCATCAGCCAAAGGTTAATGCAAATATAGAAAGTTGCGCTTTAGAATTCCTAAAATTTTGAAAATTTGGCGCGCCAGTCATGCTCTGCTTGGGCTCGCCGATTGCGAATAGATTTTTGTTTTTAGGAAAATTATGCTAAACAGATGGCTGTGGGAGCGTGTTATTTTCTGCCGTATGAGGTTGCGATGTTCCAGAGTCTCGCCAATGCCGTTCGTTTCCTGTCAATTTATCAAGTTGCGAACGCCAATAGCGGGCACTTGGGTATGCCCTTGGGAATGGCTGATTGCCTGACGGCTTTGTTCAAGAATTCTTTGGTGTTTGATCCGGAAAATCCCAGGTGGCCCAATAGGGATAGATTTGTTCTCTCGGGCGGACATGGTTCATCTCTGCTCTACTCGCTGCTTTATCTCGTCGGATATAGCAATATGTCTCTGGATCATTTAAAAAATTTTCGAAAACTTGGCTCCAAAGCAACCGGTCATCCAGAATATGATCCGGACTGCGGCGTCGAAATAACTACCGGCCCGTTGGGACAAGGATTTGCCAACGCCGTCGGTATGGCTATTGAAGAGAGGATTCTAAACGATAGATATGGAGACAAATGCATAAATCACTACGTCTACGTCGCTCTTGGCGACGGAGATTTAATGGAGGGAATTTCCCATGAGGCTAGCGCAATAGCCGGACATTTGTCGCTGGGACGTTTAATAGCGCTGTTCGACAACAATAACGTTACCATTGACGGAGCTCTGGACGCGTCAACGAGCGAAGATACTCTAAAGCGTTATGAGGCCTATGGTTGGCACGTTTTAGCCGTAGACGGACACTGTGAGAAGTCGATTGTTAACGCCCTAAACGAGGCCAAATCGGACCCTCGCCCTTCTTTGATCGCTTGCAAAACGAAAATTGGATTGGGAACGTCGCGAGAAGGCGCTCCGCAAGCTCACGGCGGGGCGCTGTCTTCTCAAGAGATTGACGAAGCGAAGAAGTTTTTTAATTGGCCATATGCTCCGTTCGAAATTCCCGAATATGTGCAAAAAACATGGCAAGTTATCGGCAAGCGCCATAGCGATAGCTGTAAAAATTGGTTTAGTAGCCAATTAAAAAATTTTGGTTCGCTGGAATTTCAATTTACGCCAGAAATAAGGAAAGTTTTTAGAGATCTGAAAAAGCAATATTTTATATCCAGGCCATTTGCGGCGACTCGCGCAAGTTCTCAGGAGATTATTGAAAAAGTCGCAGCAGCTTCTAATCTCATCGTTTCAGGAAGCGCAGATCTTGGGAAATCCACCGGATGTTTAGCCAAAGGAATGAAACCAATAACTAAAGGAGATTTTTCTGGAAATTATTTGCACTACGGAGTTCGGGAGCATGCCATGGGAGCCATCATAAACGGCATTGCGGCTGGGAAAAAAATTAGAAGTTTTGGAGGCACTTTTCTGGCATTCAGCGACTACATGCGGCCGGCAATACGCATGAGCGCTCTCATGAACATTCCGTCGATATTTATCTTCAGCCACGATTCCATTGGAGTTGGAGAAGATGGACCAACGCATCATCCGGTTGAGCATCTTGCTTCGCTGCGCGCTATTCCAAATCTGAACGTATTTCGTCCAGCAGACGCTTTAGAAACGCTGGAATGCTGGGAATGCGCCCTCAAGAGCGAAAGACCGTCGGCTCTCGTGTTTAGCAGGCAGGATCTGCTGAGCGTGCGTTTCTCAGGAAGAACAAACATCTGCGAAAACGGCGGTTATTTGCTCTATGAAGATAGTTCTGAAAACGAGCGAATTGTTACCCTAATTGCTACAGGATCTGAAGTTGGAATTGCACTGGAGGCAATGAAAATACTGAACTCCAAGGATATTTCCGTGAATGTTGCCAGTATCCCTTGCTGGAATTTGTTTGACGAACAACCTGAAAGCTATAGGCAATACGTTTTGGGCAACGGTCTGCGGGTTGGCATTGAAGCGTCTAACGGGTTTGGCTGGGAAAAATATCTCGGCCTGGACGGGCTGTTTTTTGGCCTCAATGATTTCGGTAAATCAGCCTCCTATCCAGCGCTTTATCAATATTTTGGGCTTACGGCTCGGGAAATATGCTCCAGGATTCTTGGGAAAATAGTCTAGCAGAGGAGGATATATCGCATGAATGTAGCTATTAACGGCTTCGGCAGAATAGGTCGTTTGGTACTGCGCGCATTTCTGGAATCTCGTGAAAAATATGGCTTCAAAATCGTTGCCGTAAACGACCTGTCGCACATCGAAGCGGCTCTGCACCTGTTACAATATGATTCCGTCCATGGAGAATTAAAATCAAACGTCAGTAAGATATCAGCAACCGAATTCGCTGTAGAAGACGAAAAATTCAACTATTTCTCCGAAAAATCTCCAGAAATGCTGCCATGGAAACAATTGAAGATAGATCTTGTTTTAGAATGTACCGGCATTTTTAAGACGCGAGAGTCATGCCGTAGGCACTTGATGGCAGGGGCTTCGAAAGTATTGATTTCCGCGCCATCAGGGGACGCCGATAAAACTGTGGTATTCGGAGTTAACGACGATACTTTGAATGCGGCTGACTCCGTTATTTCTAATGCTTCCTGCACGACCAATTGTTTGGCTCCGATCGTGAAAGCGATTCATGGGGAAATTGAAATAGTCAACGGATTCATGACGACGGTTCACGCCTATACCGGAGATCAGCGGCTTGTCGATACGACGCATAAGGATCTTAGGCGATCCAGGGCGGCGGCTACAAACATGATTCCAACTTCAACCGGAGCCACCGACGCCATTGAAAAAATCTTTCCTGAACTCAGAGGGAAATTGTCCGGTCTTTCGGTGAGAGTTCCAACTTTCAACGTATCCATGCTGGATTTCACATTTACAGTAAAAAGAAAAACTTCAGCAAATGAAATCAATAAAATCATTATGGAAAATGCTGCCGGAAGATTAAAAAACGTTCTTGGATACACGCAAAAACCTCTCGTTTCATCGGATTTTAACCATTCTCCCCTGAGCGCCACAGTCGATCTGTCTCTAACAAAGGTAATTGATGGAACTATGATTCACCTGGTTGCCTGGTATGATAACGAATGGGGATTTTCTCACCGCATGCTGGATATAGCCGAGCTCATTGGCAATGGTAAGTCGCGCAGGCCGATTCAATGAAGATTTTTACTCGCAAAAGCGGTGGTTTTTCTCTCATAGAAGTTGCCATAGCCATAGTTGTGATTGGTCTAGTTGCCAGCTTTGCTCTGAAGGGAAAAGAACTGATAAATACGGTAAAATTGCGGTCGGTTGTGGAACAGGTAAATGCCATTAAATTGGCTACTCAGACTTTTGTAGACAAATACGGCGCTCTGCCAGGCGACTTTAGTAAAGCACGAGAAATAATCAACGATTCTCTCGTAAACGGAGCAGGAAATGGCCATATATCGTCGACGGAGGACGCCAAAAGATTTTGGCAACATCTTGCGGCCTCGGAACTGTTAAATATGGAATTGGTGGACGGATACCCAGTCAGTAAAGTTGGCGGCTACTACACTGTGTCTTCTAATATTGCAAATCACCCTGGCACCTGGATTGTTTTGTGCAAAAAGACGAAGGACAATCAAAGCTTCGAGGGCGTTTTATCTCCTGCCGACGCCTATTTTATAGATAAAAATAACGATACCGGCAATCCTACAACCGGTGAAATTCAAGTCATTAAAGGAGCATCTGCGTCTGGAGATTGTTTTAATGGAAATCAGTATAATCTCAAAAATAAAAGCAAAGATTGCGTTGTTATATTTAAAATTTGGTAAACCTAGAGGTTCTCTGCTGCTTGAATTGGCAATCGTCATATCCATTATTGGGCTAATTTCTGGATTTTTCATCAAGAAAACAATCGCTGCAAATAGCGCCCTGCGAATCCAAATTACGAAAAATAATATTGAGACCGTGACGATGGCGCTTGCTTCCTATGTTGCCAACCAACATCGTCTTCCCAGGCCTGCAGCTGATAGGAATGGATATGAAAATAGCGTTGTAGATTATCAGGATCTATCAAATTTTGTCGGATACGTTCCATTCAACACACTGGGAATACCAGCAAAAACTGCGCTGGACGGAGAAGCAAAGCCGCTAATTTATGCGGTGGAGCCGTCTTTAACGAATAATTTCGGAGCCATATACGAGGAGAATCTCTCGTCAGACTATTTTTGCTATCCTGTTGTTGATGCGAAGATTTTTATAAATGAATTAACTAACTTGCCGGATATTGTGGCTTTCTCAATCGATACTGCAGATAATTTCCCAAAGATTTCGGATAAAATTACCATTACAATTTCGAAAAATACTATCTGGATATCTCGGGATATGATTTTAATGAAATATCTCAAAAATCCGCCCTGCAAAGCGAAAAAACAGCCAGTAGCGCCGTCCCAAAACGATGTTTTTGACTTCTAGCTCTATTTTTCGTGTATCTTTACGTTTATGTTTTTTTTATAATCTGCGCTCATAGTGTATACTTGGAAGCAGTTGTGGAGTTTAGATGTTAACTAAAATTCTTAAATCAGTTTTTGGTTCCCATAACGATAGGGTGGTAAACAAATACTTCAAGGTTGCCGAAGAGACTAATCAACTGGAAGACTCTATTTCGTCGTTATCGGATGAGGAGCTGCAGGCGAAAACCGACGAGTTTCGCGGTCGTTTGAAGGATGGAGAGACGTTGAATGATATTCTTCCGGAAGCGTTTGCCGTTGTGCGGGAAGCGTCCAAACGAACCCTCGGACTGCGGCCATTCGATGTGCAATTGGTGGGGGCGCTGGCGCTCCACAACGGCATGGTGGCCGAGATGAAGACCGGCGAGGGCAAGACGCTGGTAGCCTCCATAGCAGTATATTTGAATGCACTGGAGGGGAAAGGCGTCCACGTGGTCACCGTCAACGACTATTTGGCCCGCCGCGACGCCGAATGGATGGGAAAAATCTACAAATTCCTCGGATTGACTGTGGGAATCATCGTTCATGGCCTCACGGACTCAGAGCGGCGCGAGCAGTACAACTGCGACGTTACCTACGCCACCAACAACGAACTCGGCTTCGATTATCTGCGGGACAACATGAAGCTTTATTCGTCCGAATTGGTGATGCGTCCGTTCCACTACGCAATTGTGGACGAGGTGGACAGCATCTTGATAGACGAAGCACGCACGCCGTTGATCATTTCCGGAGCGGCCGAGGATTCGGCTGATTTATACATGAAGGTCGACGCCGTAATCCCAAAATTGGTAAAATCCGACTACGACGTCGACGAAAAGCACCGGTCCATCACCCTCACAGAGGACGGCAACGAGCACATCGAGCAATTGCTCAGCGCGGCAGGCATGCTGCAAACCAGCAATCTGTATGATATCCAGAACATTGCCGTAGTTCATCACGTGAACAATGCCCTGAAAGCCCATCATTTGTTCAAAAGGGACGTGGATTACATCGTGAAAAACGGCAAGGTAATCATCATCGACGAATTTACCGGCAGAATGATGGAGGGGCGGCGTTATTCCGACGGTCTGCATCAGGCCATCGAGGCAAAGGAGAAGGTGGATGTGGAGATGGAGAACCAGACGTTGGCTTCCATCACTTTTCAGAATTTTTTCCGTATGTATGAGAAGCTGGCCGGCATGACCGGCACAGCTGAGACTGAAGCTCAAGAATTATCCGAGATATACAAGGTAGAAACTCTTGTGATTCCCACAAACGTTCCAGTAGCGCGGCAGGATTTGGATGACGAAGTCTATCGCACTGCGGTTGAAAAATATCAAGCCATCATCAGTCTTATTCGGGAGTGTAACGCTCGCCGCCAGCCGGTGTTGGTTGGAACTGTCAGCATCGAAAAGTCAGAGTTGCTGTCGTCGCTGCTGAAAAAGGCGAAAATCCAACACAATGTCCTGAATGCAAGATACCACGACGTGGAGGCCGAAATCATCGCCGATGCCGGCAAATCCGGAGCCGTCACCATCGCCACAAACATGGCCGGCCGCGGTACCGACATAAAGCTTGGCGGCAATCTAGAAGTGAGGCTGGCCCGAGAGCTCCAAGGCGTGGAAGACATGAAACTGCGTCGACGAATTCAGGCGAAAGTGGAAAAGGAAATAGCCAAAGATTTTGAAATCGTACGAAACGCCGGCGGGTTATATGTAATTGGAACAGAACGTCATGAAAGTCGCCGCATTGATAATCAGCTACGGGGCCGCTCCGGTCGCCAGGGCGATCCTGGAGCCTCGAAGTTCTTCCTGTCGCTAGAGGACGATCTGATGCGCATTTTTGGCGCCGAAAAACTCGACTCCATGCTTAAAAAACTAGGCATAGAAGAGGGAGAAGCCATCACTCATCCTTGGGTTAATAAAGCCCTGGAGAAGGCTCAACAACGCGTCGAGGCTCGCAACTATGACGTCCGTAAGCACCTGCTAAAATATGACGACGTCATGAACGACCAGCGGAAAGTCATCTACGGTCAGCGGCACGACCTAATGGAAGGAGACCTCGATCTAAGCGAAGAAATGAATGATATGCGACGCGAAGTGGCGCAAAAAATTATTTTCGGCAATGTTCCGGAGGACACGTCGTCGGATTTTTGGGAATATAAAACAATAAACGACGAATTGGCAAAATACTTCGGCGGCGACATAGAGCTGCAAAAGGGCGAAAATATAACTCGAGAAAATGCCGTGGAGATTATCTACAAGCAGGTGTTGGAGAAGGCCAGGAAAAAGGAGGAATTGCACTCTCCTGAAATGATGCGCTACATGGAGCGGACGGTTTTGCTGCGGCTGATAGACCAATACTGGAAGGAGCATCTGCTGAATCTCGACAGACTGCGTCAGGGCATAAATCTTCGGGCCTACGCTCAGCGCGATCCTCTGAACGAGTACAAACAGGAGGCCTTTTCGCTTTTCGAGGCGATGTCCGCAACTATTCGTGAAGAAACGGTGAAAACTCTCTCGTTATTCGAGATTCCACAGGCAGCGCGAGATATTCTGTCGGCGGCGCTGCTGGACAGAAACGACGGCAACCGCGAGCTGAATGCCATTGGAGGAGAAAGCCGCGACGCGGTCGATCCGTTTGCGACGTCAAGAAACGCTTTATGTCCCTGCGGCAGCGGCCAAAAGTATAAACATTGTTGCGGAAAGGTAAACAAATAAAAAGGAAATACACAATGAAATTTTGCGTCACAACACCGATATATTACGTGAACGGCGATCCGCACATCGGCCACGCCTACGCCAGCATCGCCGCCGACATTCTGGCGCGATTCAAGCGACTGGACGGCTGGGAGGTGCATTTTTGCACCGGCACCGACGAACATGGCATAAAAGTCGCCAGATCCGCCGAAGCGGCCGGCATGGATGTGAACAAATTCTGCGACGTCACATCCCAAAAATTCCGCGATCTTGGCAAGGCCATAAAACTATCAAACGACGATTTTATACGCACCACCGAGGAACGCCACATCGCGAGTTCCCGGGAACTCTGGCGACGACTTGCCAAAGACGTCTACAAAGATTCATATTCCGGATGGTATTCGGCACGGGACGAAGAATATGTTCCGGAAGAGGATCTGGTGGACGGCAAAGCCCCCAGCGGAGCGCCTGTTGAATGGATGGAGGAGGAATCATATTTCTTCAGATTGTCCGCCTACCAGGATCGGCTGCTGGAATTCTATGAAAAAAATCCAGATTTCATCGCGCCGGCGAGCCGCCGCAACGAAGTTGTGAGTTTCGTAAAAAGCGGATTGAGGGATCTGTCCATCTCCCGCAGCAAATTCGACTGGGGAATACCAAGTCCGGACGCTCCCGGCCATGTCATGTACGTCTGGATCGACGCTTTGGCCAACTACGTCACGTCTCTCGGCTTCCCGGAGAATATTGAGCGAGTTTCCGAGATGATGGCCAATTGCATCCACGTGGTTGGCAAGGAAATCCTCCGGTTCCATGCCGTCTATTGGCCGGCCTTCCTGATGTCGGCTGGCCTCACGCTGCCGAAGCGTATTTTTGCCCACGGCTGGTGGACCAGCGAAGGTCAGAAGATGTCCAAATCCATCGGCAATGTGGTGGATCCCCAGGAGATCGTTGAGAAATATGGTCTGGATCCCATCCGCTATTTTTTATTTCGTGAAATCAGATTCGGCGAAGACGGAGATTTCTCGGAAAATGCGCTGCGACGGCGCATTTCCTACGATCTGGCCAACGATCTTGGTAATCTGGTGCAGCGGGTTCTGACCTTCGTACAAAAAATCGGCGGACTTCGTGTGAATTACGACTTTGGCGCAGACGAGAGGCCGCTGTTCGATGATTCCAGGAATTTAGTTGAGAAATTACGAGTTCTTATGGACAAGCAGGATCTAAACGGAGCTCTGGGCGAGATTTGGCGATTGATTTCCTTCTCCAATAGATTTGTGGACCACATGAAGCCATGGGAATTGGCCAAGACAAACGAAAGCAAATTGGATCTTGTTTTAACGGCCTTATGCGAGAGTATTCGCGCCATTGCCTTCGGAATCGCTCCATTTATGCCGGACACTGCCGGCAAGATCTTCGATTTTATGAATGTGGAGGGGAAATCCTTTCGGGAAATCAACGTAAATTTCACTAATCCAACTTTCAAGCCGCCGTTCCCGCTGTTTCCCAAGGAGTGAGCGTGTTTTTCGTGGACTCTCACTGTCATCTGCTGTTTTCCAAATTTCGCAGCGCGTCCGAGAAGCTGGATGAAGAAGAGTACGGCGTGACCGCTCTGGTGGATCGGGCTGCGGCTGCCGGCGTGAAGTACCTGCTGGCCGTTGGAACTCAGCTGTCCGACGTGGACGATCTACGGTCCATCGTGGACGCAAACGAAAACGTGTTCCGGACGGTGGGTATACATCCTCTTGAGGCAGCCAAACACCATGCTTCCCATAGCCTCGAAGAAATTTCACGCGTCATTCTACGGGAAGCAAAGTTGCCCAAGACCATTGGAATCGGCGAAATAGGCTTGGATTACCATTACGAAATGGAAAGCGAGAAGCAGCAGAAGCAATTGTTTCATTTGCAGATGGATCTGGCTGAGCAATGTAGTCTGCCGGTTGTCATTCACTCCCGAGACGCATATCCTGATGTGGTGGCTATACTGCGGGAGCATCCTCGGGTAACCGGCGTGATCCACTGTTTCTCCGGAGAGGAGGACTTCGCACGAAATGCGCTGGACTTTGGGTTCTGCATATCCATATCCGGAGTCGTCACCTACAAAAACGCCACGGAACTGCAGGAGACCCTGAAGATAATCCCACTGGACCGTATGCTTCTGGAAACCGACGCGCCGTTCCTGGCTCCTGTTCCGCACAGGGGGCGCATCAACGAGCCTGCGTTCATACCTCATGTGGCTAGCAAAATCTCGGAGCTGCTTGGTATCCCAACCGAATCGCTAGCTATACAAACTTCGGAGAATTTTTTCCGGTTATTTATCAATGGAATCAAGCGGCTCGCTACCTTTTGATTTTTTCGCTAAGACTCTGGAATACAGCGGATATCAGGTCGCGGGTTGTCATTTTTTTTATTTCATCTACTGTCCAGAGAGATTCATAGCTGGATGCTCTGGTCGGCAAAAATTTCGTGATAAATACTCCTTCGATGGCTGTTTTTTCAGCCTGCTCCGAAATGCCAGCGAAATCTTCCAGATCCATTTCTTCGGATTTTGGATTATAAACTATTGGCACGTCCTGGCCGCATCGGATGCATAGGATATCGCATACTTTTTTTATTACGTCGTCCAAAGATATTTTATTTTCAGGAGCGATCGTATAAACGCACGATAAGCTGCTAGCAGCTTTCATACTCGTGGAAATAACCTTCAACAGCGTGGTCAATATGTCGCTGCGATAATAGACGTTTGCCAGCTCCGCCTCTGGGAAATCGATGCTAACCCTTCCAAACGACAATATGGAGGAGATTATTTGGCCAAAAATTCCCAATCTATCCGTTATCACATCAGGCAGACGTATAACGCGAAATTTAGTATGCAATTTACGACTCTGGGAATCTGCGAACTGCGCAAAAAGCTCTCCCAATCTCTGAGTTGCTTTAATCCAGTTGCCGGAGCTGGAAGCCCAGGAACTGGACATAATGAAAACGAAGGATATGCGCACCGACTGAGCGAATTGTATCAGTCGATTGGTATCAAGTACATTCTTGATTACCGTTTCCTTAAGATAATCTTCCCCAAAATGGAAGGATTTTATGGGAATGTTATAGAAGAGTATATCAGGCTTTGTTTCCTGTAAATGTAGCAGATCTATGTCGAAAATTTTCATTTTGCAATTTTTGCCTGCGCACTTGTCCTGTAGCTCTCGCTCTGCTTCAACCATTAATTTTTCGGATTCGCAAAGCAGAGTTATATCCGCCGAATTCACCGTAGAGATTGCCTGCGCCAAATCCAGAACGCTTCTGCGTCCATCGTAGCAAATCCAAATTTTTTTCTCCTTAAACGACGACGTTAGGATACTCTTGTCCTGGGAAGAAATATTTACGCAATCAAAATCATACAGAGACGCTGGAGACACGCTCAGCAAAACTGAGTCTATATTTCGTTTAACAACTGTATTTTTGAAAGCCCTGAAAAGCGGAATGGAATGACGTGCGGATAACTCCAGCAATTTATCAAATTTTTCGGATTTTTTTTCATTGGAGAAATACAAAAGCCTTTTGGGAGACGGATAAAATGGTAGATAATTTATCTTCTGCAGTCGTTTCCCGATATCTTCAATCGTTTTTATGGAACTTAGGCGGCGGTTTTCTATCTTTTCATCTTTTTCATCTACCAGAGCGATCAGTTCTAAAATTTTGTACTCCGACGCAATCGAAAAAACCTCCTCTGCGTCTTTTATGTTATCGCAGATAATGTATACTGGAGTAAGATTTGAAAATAGAAAACATCCACGCCAATATTCAAATATCAAGAACTCGCAAATCACTATCAAAAACAGACAAACAATGGCGACTGCCGGAGTGCTGTTTATAAATAAAACTGGCGCTGAGCAGGCAGTAACGCAAATGGCTACCTTTATGGGAACTTCTTTGCGGATTCTGTCCACAAACCACACGAAAATAGCTCCGTAGGCGCAGAGCAGCGAAAACGCTTCCTTGAGATAAATGGAAACTTTGAATTCTGGATAAATTAGCAGCGATACGACGCTGTAGGATGTTAGCAGTACGACGATATTCCTAAAATGGCACATCCATTCGTCGGAAATA
>JAISOD010000018.1 GCA_031275895.1 Holosporaceae bacterium
AAACGGGAATATTGAAGTCGAGCTGAATATCCACCTCCCCTTCGCGCGTGCCGGCCGCCGCGACGTTCAAAAGCCGGAGAGGCGCGGTCTGAAAAGCGAAGGCTGCGCCTTCCCCTATAAGCCGTCCCTTTTGGCTTTTCAGACCCTCGCGAACCGTGACGGAGTAGGCCGTTGCCGTTTCCAGCGGGGCCAGGAGCGAGGCTGAGAAGGTGTGCGGGTCCAGCCATTTCCCCTCGGCCTGGATCGGGGGCGTCGTGACGAAGGGGAAATCGGAGACAGACAGGGTTTTGCCGATCTCGTCTTTCGCGGCGACGGCCTCGTCGAACACGATTTTGAACTCGGCGTTGTCCGCGGCGGTTCCCGATGGGGCGAAAGAGGCCACCCCGTTTTTGGAGGCCCCTTCCGCCGGGCGAATGGAAAAGTGCATAGAAGAGTAAATAGAAGGGTGAACAAAAGAGAGTCCGCCCAACAGGGCGAGCCCGAGCAATCCCGGCAAAAAAATTTTCATCGCCATTCCTCCTTCAGTTATAGTGGATTATAGTTAATCAACTTAAAAAATATAATGCAGAATAATATTGAAATAGCACGAAGTACCTGTTTTTAGCTATTTTAACTTTAGGCCTTTTATTTTAATTCACTATAATACTAAACTTGCGTGTTTTTGCCTGGCTTATACGCAGCGCATATTTATGCGCTTGCCCTGTATAGACATCTTCCAGGCGCTATGAAAACCTCCATATATCGTCAACAAGGAGACAATCGAGAGTTTTGATTTGTGTTTTCAGTATGGGATCAGTTTGCATATTCGGCCGTAAATCGCAATAATATACACCATCCAATGGATGGAGTTTTACGGTATATCCTTTAAAATGACCTGTTAAAAATGTAGAATTGACACCATAGTTAGGTTCGCGTCCCTTCCTCTGTATATCGTTGAGAAAAACCGCAAAATGTGGCGTATCGAAACCCGTCAATCTGTTGTGAAGGAATTTATCCACAAATATCTTGTCAAGCCGATCTTTGCTCGATGTTTTTACAGAACCGACAGCGGATAACGTTCCATCCTTTTCAATAATGAGGTCGTGCTGGTAAGACATCTTGAATAACTCTTCTCCATCGGCAATAATGGGCAGCCGGACAGTCCCTTCGCGGACGGGGATTCCGATCGCCGCAATTATTAATCTTATAAGACGTTCAAATAAATCGCCATTTATTTTTCTGGCTGTATTGCTTTTTTCGGCAGGTAGGGCGTCCAGTGCGGCGCCTACAGCCTGCTGGCATGTATAGATAATACGATTGACGCGGTCTCTTGTGTCTTTATCCGCGATTATTTCATGGATATGTTTTAGTGCGTACAAAAACGATTTTTTCGCATCGCCAAAATCATTAATGGTAATCATTAAATTGCTGTTAATTGGCCGAGTTATGCTGTACTCGCCATCTTTGCCATATTGATAAAAACGGTAATGGTTCTCGTTTTTAGAGACGATCACAGCTTGTAAGCCATCATGTGTAAATTCAAGATATTCATTGCAAAAATCGATATAATCTTCTATCGTCGTAAATCTCGATTTCTCACATGCCCATTTTAACAGCTTCGCAAGGTTCATCGTATAGATTCTCTTCGTCTGGCGTTTTCTCGGTCAAAATTTATCCACTCATCAACAGGACGATACACCACATTATCGATTCTATCTATAGCGCATTTGTTGTATTCTGCACTTATTTCTCAGCCAATCCATTTTCGTCCGAGTTGTTCGGCTACGACCATAGTTGTTCCAGAGCCGGAGAATGGGTCAAGAACAATTTCTGACTCCTTAGACGATGCCAATATTATTTTCCGCAGCAATTCCTCCGGTTTCTGCGTGGGGTGTTCCGTTTTTTCCGCCATGCCATTGCAAATTGTCGGGATTTCAAAAAAATCTTTGGGTTTCGCTCCTAATGGGTTGGGGATCCATATTGACGAGACTTTTTTCCCGTTTCCGTATTGGCTGGTTTCCGCTTGCGGGTGCGAGGGATATTTTAACGTGTGCGCACCGTATGGAATTCGTATGTCGTCAATGTTAATTTTGTGTTCTTTTGATTTTCTCAAATGCAAAATGCTTTCATGTGATCTGCCCCAGTCATACCCAAGGTTGGCTTTGTTTTTATAAATCCAAACAAGCCACTTGCAACCTTTGAAAAAACGCATGGAAGGATGTTTCAAATCCGCCAGAATTTCACTGAAACCACAAATATAGAGTGACCCCGTAGGTTTCAAAATTCTTGCCGCTTCTTTTATCCACTGCAAAGACCATTGTATATATTGGTCTTGCGAGTCGAATTTATCCCACTCGGCTTTTTTTATATTATACGGCGGATCCGCAAATACTAAATCAATCGAAGAATCTCGAATCATTTTTAACCAAAGCAAACTATCATGAGTAAAAAGGAGACCATTTTTATGACAATATACAGGAGTAACGTATTCTTCACGCTTAAAGTCAAATAAAGCAGCGTACAAAGACGACTGTGTTAAAGGAATTTGTTTATATTCCGTTTCTAATGGCAAAGTCATTTGCACATTATTACTGGAATCTTGTTGTACACTAACCGGCATATTATTTTCTCCGTTTCATCCTGTACACTTGCTCTCATCAGCCCGCCAGGGCCTATGGCCCTGGCGGCACGGACGCGTACAGTTTCTTTTTTTTCTGCACGACATTGTAGGCCGGATTGGCTTCTTTGATCAGTCCCTCCAAAACTTCGGGGTCGTCCGGCAGGTGATAGGTGCAAATCGCCAATTTGGGAGCGAATTTTTTCAGCGTCTCCCGCGCGCCCTCGAGCATATGCCGTTCATAACCCTCGATGTCGGCCTTGATGAAATCCACCCGCGTCAAACCGTTCTCTTTTACGAAGTCGTCGACTGTGGTGATCTCCACACGCTGCATTCCTTCGCGCGGCTCGCCTTCCGCGAGGTTGCCCGATACAATCCTGTTGCCGCTGGAGCCATGTTTATTATTCGCCAGCACTTCTACGGTTTTTGCGCTGCCCAAGCCCTTTTTTACGGGATGAATGTTTTTGTTGAGCTTCGCCGTCTGGAGAAGGTATTCATATGTTTCGTCGGTCGGCTCGAACGCGTAGACCACCGCGCCTTTAGCCGACGCGTAGGCCGCAAAGTCTCCAATCCAGCTTCCCGCGTCCAGTCCGATACCCCCCCCCCCACATTATCGCCGACGGTCACGTCCACTTGCTCGTTGCGAAGGCCGTAGGGGCCCTCGCAAAATTCATAAAGCGCGTTTAGCTTTGCCTCGTCGTAGCAGTCATCGTACTTCAAATAAACAAAAAAAGTCTCGTAAAAAACAGTC
>JAISOD010000022.1 GCA_031275895.1 Holosporaceae bacterium
ACACTTATAATGACTTATTTTCGGCGGACGACCGCCCAATGGCGTTGTTTCCGCTAAAATTAACGGCAAAATTTCCTCATTAAATACCCTCTCTTCCAAGGGATAAAGCCTGTCTGACACGAATGCCTCCTACAATATGATTTATCATCATACCATTTCTAGAGGTTTGTTAACAGTGCCTAAATTTCTTTATTTTTCACGCCCTAGTTTATGGTAGAATAGTATTTGTGTTATTTCGGGATTGTAGGTTGTGGAAGAATGTTTTTTATCCAATAAAGCAACTTTGATCAAGCCAAACGGCGGTAGTTTCACCTCCAGAGAGATAGACATAATCTCTTGCATAATAAATGGAGGAACGGCAAAGGCGATCTCCAAAATACTTGGCATCTCACACTACACCGTAAACACACATATAGCAAAAATTCGCAATAATCTGAATTGCAATTCTCAGGACCAAATCATAAAGTTCGTCGAGTCGTCGAATAGCTATAGACAAATTAAAGAAAGGTATACTGATTTACTGCTTTTCAGTAAGCTTAAGGATACGTTAAAAAAAATTAGGGCGCTAGAAATTCCTCCCAAGTACAAGTGCGTCGTTCATGCGAATGTGGAGGAAATAGACAAATATGTTCTGCTGGATTATTTAAGATTAGTCAACATAAAAGTAGAGATATCGTACAACTCGACGGACTATGCGGACGATAAGTTTCACGTAATATGCTGCCAAGAAAGTGCAAAACTCAATCTAGAAAATTCAAACGCAGATTATGTAGCGAATAATATAGCAATAAGCGAAAACCACTCCAATGGAGCCATAAGTCTCACGGGAAAATGTATAGAATCAAACGGAGCTGGAACGCAATATAGGAGCTATTTCAGTCTATTAGGTTGTATCGGCAAAATTTATAGCTCGAAAAGGGTCGACGACGCGATCAACGAGTTTAAAGAGTATTATCACAACATAAAAGATAGAAAATTCTATGTAGATCCGGAACGAAATCGCATAAAGATAACCGATAAGAGAAAAATCAAGTATGTCGCTTCATTTTTTACAGTATTTTTGGTCGTATCCGCAGCAACGTTTATAACCACCTATTGGCATAGCGCGACATATAAAAAAATTCTTGCGACAAATATTAATATTTTGATAGAGCATGACGTCTTTCTTAAAAGAAGGGATCTATTTTTAAAAATGGATAAAATATTGAACGAGCAAAAAGAAATAAAATTTCTAGTATTAGTTGGTCAAGGCGGTATTGGAAAAACGACGCTGGCGAAACATTACGTGCATGCAAGCGACGCAAAAATAAAATGGGAAATAAATGCCGAAACAGAGGAAAGCGCCCTAAAGTCATTTCTTGAGTTAATAGTAGAATTGTCTAAAAATAAACGTGAAACGCGAGATGAACTAAAGTATATGCAGGCGATAGAGGATCCGAAAATAAAAAAGAAAAGCATAATATCGTTTGTGTTTTCTCAATTGAAAGCCAACAGCGGCTGGTGTGTATTGTTTGACAATGTTGATGATTTTAAAATGATTCATGCGTTTATTCCATACAACAAAGATTTGTGCGCCGAAGGAAAAGTGATAATAACGACTAGAAATGCTAATTGCAGAAACGTGAGTTTTATCCCTGATAGGAGCGTCTTTGACATAGAATATCTAGAAAAAAGCGAAAAGGAAAAATTGTTTTGCAACATATTGTATGGAAACAAAAAAGAATTATCGAAGGAGAAAATGGAAGAAATTGATAAATTTCTAGAAAATATACCGCCCATGCCATTGGATGTTTCCAATGCTGCTTACTATATAAAAAATACGCACAGTTCATTTGAGAAATACTTAGAAATAGTGCGATCGCCCAGCGAAGAAACGGAGAAACTTCAGTGCAAATTTTTAGAAGAAGAAACAATTGGATACAACAAGACAAGATATGGAATGACCATAGCTATATTTGATAAAATGATTGAAATAAATCCAGATTTTAAAGAATTGCTGATTTTTACATGTTTGCTAGACTCGCGAAATATTCCGAGAAAATATTTAGATCAACTTAAGGGGTATGCCGTTGTTTCCGATTTTATCCATAATTTAAAAAGATTCTGTTCCATAAACTTAAATAACGGCGCGTTCTTCCTTCATAAAAGTATCCAGGAAATCGGTTTAGCATATTTGATCACTTTATTAACCGATGCTGAAAGAGCGGCGGTTTTTGAAAGAATAATCAACATAATGACGCCATATAGTTCAATACTTTGGCGGAAATATAAAACTTATCCGTGTAAACTAGGAAGAAGCGACGTAGATGAATTGGAAGAGCATATAAAATCCATGATCAATAATTTAAAATCGTCCAACTTAGCCATACAAGGAAAAAATAAATATATAACAAAGCTTTTGTTAGCAGTAGGTTTTATTTATGGAGAAGAGAATTTTTATCAGACAAAATATTTTTTAAACGAAGCTTTGAAGTATAATGAAAACAACGGTTATATTGAAAATTACGAATATGCGATTGCGTTGTTGGCATTGGGGTACGCTTATTTTTATCTGGATGAACTTGAGGACGCCAAGTTATGGCTAAACAAAGGACTGGAGTTTTGTCAAAATTTAAAGGGCGCAGAAATTTTAAAGGCCTATGGACTTTGCGACTTAGGGAAATGTTACGCAGCGACTAATGACTTCAACAAAGCTGTAGCATTACTAAAAAAAGCGTTAAGTATCGTGAACGATAATCAGGAAGATTGGGCGCGCGAGACGGCGTCGCAGGTGTATTGGGGACTTTCCCATGTTTATGCCGACCACTACATAAATAAAAGCGAGGGATATAAAGCGATTGCCTGTGCGCAAAAATCCTTAAAAAAACTTAGATCAGAAAATTATTTACACGACAATGTCGAGGATATCACTGGATCTGTGAACGATTTAGTTGGAGATTCTTATTGGTGCCTGGTAAAGGCCTATAACAGAGTAGGCGACTATGATAATGCGCGAAAATACAAGCATTACTACCATTATTTGTATAAAAAATATTTCAAAAGCGACGATCATATCTACGATAAAGTTCGCGTTGATATAGAATATGGCTATACGTTACTTAGAAAAGGAGAGTTTGATTCCGCTTTGGATATTCTTAATTGGGCTATAAACAAAAAACAAGAATTAGATGACAGCAATTATCTGTTTCACGCCATAGTTAGCAGAATTGAAGTTTTGATAAGGTTAAACAGATTAGATGAAGCGTACGTCGATTTTCAATACGCAATCTGCCAAAGAGGTAACAGTACCGATAACTATGCTAGGTTGCTATTCTGCATATGCCTTTATCACGCATTCATAATTAAATGCAAACAAAAAGACTATAAATTAGCAGTCAAGCATTTTTCGGATTTTTGCGACTCTGCAAAAGAGTTTTGTAAAAGTTTTTTAAGCGAATCTGCATATAATAACCTCTTGAGGGCAAATGTTTTTGAAATTATTAGCGACGAATCGCAGATAAGAGCAGGTTTGCGTAATAGCGTGGAGATATTTTCGTCCATCTATGGAAGAGATCATCTTTTCGTTAAAGAGTATCTTGTTGAAAACCTAAATCAACAATGAATTTGGCGCATTTATTTATGCAGCAAATATTTTTAGCTGTAACGTAAATTAACTGTTGCTTTAAAAAACAATCTATGATATACATGAAATATCGGCAGGCGCTGTTTTGGGAAAGTTGATGTTTAGTCAGTTTTCGCAAGTTTACGGCACGCGTCCGTCGGTAAGGGCGCGGAGGTTATTTTGCTTCGGCATTGTAGTTTTTCGCGGTGTTTTTGTGATTAATGGAGGTTAATATGTTTATTTCTGAAAACAATGTTGGCGAGTATGTTTCTCCAACTGCTAGATTCTTTTCCGTGGAGGACAGGAACTATTCGATCGACTGTGAACTTGAGGGAGACTTCATACAGCCGAAACACGGTAGATAGTTAGTTAATAGGCGTGGCTTGGTCCGAGTTTGGTTGTTCTCAGCATAGGTTCGGGCCAGGTGCGTCTGTGGCTATGTTTCTGCGTTAGACCCGTTGCTTGAACTGGTTTCTGTTCCTTGGTGTTTGGAGTGGTAGGCGGTTCTGGCAGCGGTTTTTGCGTATGGTTTTTCTGCCAACGTTGTTTGGTTTCAGGTTCGCAGTCGCTCCGCTGGACGGTAATTTTGCTGTTGTGCCCGTCGCGTTTTGAAAATAATTGGAAAAATATTGGAAAGTCTGCTGTTAGAGGCTTTCTTTTGTCGCTTTTTTGCAACAGATATGGAGTAATCGTGTTATTGGTCGGAGTCTGTCGTCAGAAGATAGATCATCTTGTGCTAGTATATTCCATATTTAATAAAGAAACTGCTATGCAATTAGCGCACAGTAGGCATGATATATCGGATAGAACGTGGTCTCTATTGGAGCCGCACTTGCCGGGCAAAAAAGGAGATTGGGGAGGAACCGCGGTTGATAATCGTCTGTTTATCAATGCGGTTTTTTGGATTTTGCGCACAGGAGCTCCATGGAGAGATTTACCTATGGAGTATGGCGATTGGAAAAATACGCACCGCAGGTTTAGTCGCTGGCGCGATAAGGGCATATGGGAAAAGCTGCTGGAATTGCTCATAAACGATGCTGATTATGAGTGGTTGCTGATTGATCCAAGGTACGTTGAAGCGTATCGGCGGGCAATCGGAGCAGTTGGCGATAATCGTAGCATGAGAATCTCAAAAGCGAGATCAAATCCAAGATACGTCTGGCCGTGGATGCGCATGCTGTGTCGATCAGAATTGCTGTTGCAAAAGGCGCCACTGCTGATTGCGCTTAGGCTGAGGAGCTTGTGCTAGACATCGGAAAGCGCCATACAAAATGGCGGTAAAATCACAAAACAAGTTGTGTCTGTGACATGTTAAAAATCTCGCGACGGCAAAGTCCAAAAAAACTGCAAAAACTCATGAATTGAAAGCCTATGTTGCTTTACAATTGACGCAAGTTTCTGAGTAGAGAAAAATGAATTGGACCATAACTCAAATAGCATCAGTTGTTCTGTGCGCCGTCGGATCGGGCATGATTTTTTCGTCCTTTGGACATACGCCGATTTTAGGATACATTATCGCCGGCATTTTGCTTGGGCCGTCGTGCCTCAAATTCATAGCAGATCGCGCAGTGGTGGAAGTGTTTGCCGAAATGGGCATTCTGTTCCTACTTTTTACCATTGGCCTTGGTCTTTCATTTGAAAAAGTTAAAAATATTTGGAAAACCTCTCTGACGGCTACTTTGCTTTCTGCAATTCTAATATACGCGCTTGTAATTGCGGCTGGGAATTTTTTGGATTTATCACATACCCGTGTTGTTCTGATAACTTTTTGCGTAACTTTATCATCCACTGCAGTTACTGTTAAGTCGTTGGAAAATTTGAAAGAACGTGATGAGAGCATTGAATCAAGCTCTTTCGGAATACTAATTGCTCAGGATCTGGTTTCTTTGCTCATGGTGTTGATAATAAATTTTTTGGGCGCCTCGGCGGAGATTGATTATCAAAGCCAAAGAATCGTTGCCGTTTTACTATTTGCCATAGGGCTGATTTTTTACTTTAGCAAATATCACCGATATATTCATCGGGTTACCGATTTCATAAATAAACACGAAAACATGCTGGCGCTGATTATATTTGGCTTTTGTCTCGGATTCGCAGTTTTTACGGAAGTTGTTGGGCTTTCCGCTCCGTTTGGCGCATTCATAGCTGGATTAATTCTTGGCAACTCTAATATGCGCGACAAGGTTAAGAGTATTTCGTCTCCAATTGAGGAGATTTTGCTGATGACATTTTTTCTCAGCGTTGGATTGTTGGTGGATCTGATATTTGTTTGGAATAACTTTTTGCTGATTTTAACGTCGTTGGTTTTCGTCACTCTAGGAAAAACTGTGATAAACATTTTCGTGCTGAGATTTTGCCGTTTCCCCCTAAAAGAATCGTTCGTTATCAGTGTATTATTGGCGAATATAGGCGAGTTTTCCTTCATGTTGACCTATGCCGCAAATAAAATTGGTCTCGTGAACGAGTACGGAATAAAATTTCTCGTCAGCTTGACGGCATTAAGCCTGCTACTAAGCCCGTTTTGGCTGATTTTTGCAGAACGATGCAGGACTCTTGCGGAAAGCGCGAACGTTATTTCTTCATGGGAATTTTTTCAATTGGTTGGAGGGCGAGAAATTGGCGAAGTACGGCATTTCGTCGACATAGCTGTTCATTTTTGTAAGCGTTCTTTTGGCGCGGCGTTCGAAAAAGCACAGAAAGTCTTCAAAAGAATAAAAAATAAAACCCCAAAATGAATCTGGATTGGTATCAGGAGAACAAAGTTTCACCAGATTATAGCATTGGCGTCGACGAGGTGGGTAGAGGTCCGCTTGCCGGCCCTGTCGTCGCAGCCGCAGTCTGGATAAGCTTAGAATTGGCAATACGGTTAAAGGATAGCGACGAATTAATCGTTCGTGATTCCAAGAAGATGACTAAATTGCAGAGGGAGAAGGTTGTAAACTGGATGCAACAGCAACATCCGGAGCTGCTGCGCTATTCTGTTGGCCAGGCGACCGTTGAAGAAATAGATCGACTAAATATACTGAACGCCGCTCTGCTAGCCATGGAGCGAGCCTATAATTTCCTTGGAATTCACAAAAAATACGTTCTAGTGGACGGCAATAGAACTCCTGATTTAAAAAACACTGAAACAAGCGCAGTAGTGCGAGGAGACGACAAAGTTTTGTCCATATCTCTGGCCTCCATTGTTGCCAAAGAACACAGAGATGCTATAATGCGCAAACTGGCCATAGAGCATCCGCACTACGGATGGGAAACCAATGTCGGCTACGGCTCGCAGCAGCATCTTCAGGCAATTTTAATGCATGGAATCACGCGCCATCACAGAAAAACATTCTGCAAAGCAATCAAGCGCAGGATAGCCTCGTTTTTCGCCAATCATAACTAACCAAGATTATGAGCTATATTATTCAATTGCGACGTGATCTTATTACCAATGGTTTTCATACCCGCAATAGCTACGACGGCAATCAGACTTGCGATAAGAGCGTACTCGATGGCTGTGGCGCCCTTTTGTTTTTTTTTAAATCTCAACGCTTTAATCAACATTTTTCCCCCAAAAATAACCAAACCTGCTTAACACCAACAGTAAACACCAATTATGTTACTAAAACATTAACATTATGATTTTTTTTGAGAATTATATTTTTTTTGAAAATTTAGACGATTTATTGATCTTCAGAAATGGAAGCAGGAAGACTCCGCTGGCGAAAAACAGGACTGAAATTAGAATAGATTGCCAGGCGGCGTCTGCCACGGTCAACGAGCAAAAGGTTGCGGCAAGGGTTCCAATTATCAATTTTCCAATTCTTCGCTCCTTCAACATAATTTTAAGAAACGCGGCGCAACAAATTATGTAAACCATCAAAAATGCCGTAACCGAAAAATTAACAATGTGAGCGACCTGCTCGGAAATGCTTTCGTTCTTTGTGAGTACCAGAATTACGACCGTGCCAAAGCAACTTATCAATACTCCAACGTAGGGAGAGTCTTCGGAATTTCGTTTTGCAAAAATTTTTGGCAACAGGCCGTCCTGCGCTAATCCAAGAGACGCTTGAGCGGACGTTAGCACCCAAGCGTTTGCCGTTCCAGCGCAAACAATTGACGCTGCCAATGATAAAAGCAGCGAGATGTTTTTGCCCGCAACAATATTTACCGCGTCGGCGAATGGAGCTTTGCTTGCCGCCAACGAGCTTCCTGGCATAACTCCCATAATGGCGGTGCTGTTAATGAAATACACCAATGCAACTGCGCAGGTACCAAGAATGATGGCTCGTGGAATCGTTTTTGAAGGGTTTTGCACAGAACCTGCCGGCGTAGTGGCGCATTCCACTCCAATAAAACCCCATAGACACAAAACTGTTACGGAGCTTAACAATCTAAAAGGAGAGAGATGCGCTAAATCTGTGGATACTGTTATGTTTGCGAGGTTAAAATCTTGTATTATCAGCGCCGGCACGATAATAAATGGCATGAATTTCAATATCATCAAGAAAAATTCCATTTTCCCGGCTAATCCTACGCTTTTGCAATTTACTGCGGCTAAAACGACTAGCAAGGCAATCTCCAGAAGAAGACTAGCAAAGGAAGATACGTTCCCGATAAATGGATTTAAATATGCTATACTCGCGACGATGACGACGGACGTGCTAATCCAGGAGACGAGCCAGTAGCACCATCCGACGAAGAAGCTTGGGATTTGTCCGAAGGTTTCCTTCACGTAGGCATGAGGTCCTCCGGTATTTGGGAATCTCGAACACAACTCGCCAAATACAATGGCCAACAATATGGCTCCTAATCCGGAAAGACACCAACCGAATACAGCCCAAATGCCGTAGGGAGCGAGCGTCGCCGGCAGCATAAATATACCGGAGCCCACCTGTCCTCCGAAAACTATCGCAAACACTGATTTAAAACCCAATTTCTTGGACATGAAATTTTCCGATTGTTGATAAAAATCCACTCTTGATCGGCAGCGAGTATATATTTTTTTCAAATACGATTCAATATATCTAGTCCCCGCTGAAGAAGGAGTTTTCAAGGCATTGAAGTTTTGAAAAGAGGCTCCCATCTGATCTCAAAGGTGAATTTTTTATCAACCACTATCGCCTAAAGATACCGTCTTTCGTGTCAACCTCCGAAAGCTGCGTTGTTTTTCAATATTCCGAAGAAGATGTGCATTAATTTTCTCATAATAGCGACGATGACGACCTTTGGCGGTTTTCCTTTTTTCTCCAATTTTTGAACGAAATTCTCGAAACGCGGATTATGATTTTTTACGACCAAAGAGCTCATATACAGGACTTTCCGGATCTTTTTTGATCCCATTCGAGAAATATGCGATTTTCCGTTCGCCGAAGTTCCCGATTGGCAATGCGAGGGCGCGACTCCCACGTAGGCGGCGAATTGCTTGGCGGTTTTGAATCTGTCAACGTCTGGCATATCAGCCAAAATCGTCAGAGCAGTTTTTGGTCCAACGCCCTTAACGCTGATGAGAAGGGCGAATTGCCGCTTCAGTTTATCGTCGCCATCGACGATCTTTTGAGCCTCATTTTGGCCGCCATGGAATCGGATTATTTTGCAAACAAAATTTAGCGATGATTTCGCAATCCGATGAATCCGTTTTCTGACGAACCATGCGGAGGAGCGGAATCTTCAGAATATGCTCGCGGTATATGGCGAGGAACTGCTTCTCTCCGCTTCTAATATCAACATACTAGCTAAATATGCCGACTAACACAAAGATACAAGGCGAGGACATTAACCCATCCCTGGTAACTACGTAAAAACCGCCAACAGAAAAGACGCATACCTTTAGATGCTGAAAGCCGTTTGACAAATTAACCAGATAGCTCTATACTTTGCGCAAGAGAGGAGATATGGACGGATTTCTTCGAGTAGTTTTGTAGTCGATGCATGTTAAATTACCTTCTTCATCATCATCAGCAACCGAGAGCCGTGAGGGCGCAGGGATTCAGGTAGGCTCCCAGCAGCGCTGCCGGAGAGAGCGAGACGCTCCAGCCGGAGGTCTCTTGGGCTTGAGTAACGATATGCTTTGGAGTCGACGCGGTGAGTTCTCTGGTGTGGATTTCTCCTCTTGCGGAGATGTTCCAGACTCCTTCCAGATGTGTGCGATCGTTGGTAACCCGGAGCGCTCCGAATTTCACTGCATTGCTCGCAATTTATGTCCATCTTTTTTAAAGCAATTTTTTTAAATCTTCCTTAATGATTGCCATTGAAGGCGCGTAGTCGGCGTCGCCAATTCTTTCCAGAAGTTTTTCCCTGATTAGGAGTGATAATTTTTTAATCAGTTCATCCTTTTGCTTTGCCAACTCTGCTTCCAATTTAGCTTTTAGAAGAATCTCATGGCGTTCCCTCAATAGTCTAAGGGACTTTTCATGCTCTTCCCGCAGTTGCTTAATTTTTTTTCCGGAAGTCAAGCGATTTTCTTCAATAACGCTTTCCAAGATGCTTTTTTCAGCGCGCGCCTTTTCTAGAGCGGCAGAAGCTTCGTTTTTCAGCAATTCAGCTTCAGAAATTTTACTTTTTACGGCTTCTATATGAGCGTCAAGAGTTTTTGTGAGGAGCGGATAAACTTTTTTCGCGAAAATCCAGCAGAAGCCAATGAAGGATGCTATTATGGATAGCTCAGCGTCTAGTTTCATGATTTCTTCCCTCGAAAATTGTAAATTTTATCAAGAGACGTATCTAAAATTTCATCAATATTGCGACGCGCATCGTCGAAGGCAACTGAAGAAGATTCCGCGAGAATTTTCAGCTCCTTTTGAGATTTTCGCGCGAATGCGGCTTCCAGCGAGTCTTTTTCTTTTTTGCTCTGCTCCTGAAAAATAGCCGTGAACTTCGATTCGTCGGCGCTGAATTTCGAGCGAGCATTTTCCAACGCAATGCGAGCGTCGCTTTCCAATTTCTCGGCTTCTGATCTCAGTCTCCGCGCTCTTTTAAATAAATCATTCAAATGATCGGTACGGGCTCTGAGAGTTTGCTCGATTTCGGGAGTAACTTTTCGTGAAATGAACAGATAAACCAGTGAAAAACCAACTAAAATCCAAAAAATCTGAGATGGGAAGGTTCCTGCGTCCAGTTGTGGCAATGGTCCGTCGCCTTAGTTTTTGAACAAAATCAGCAGAGCAACCAAAAGCGCGAAAAGAGCGATAGATTCGGTTAGAGCAAAACCAAGCATGCCCATGAATCTAACTTTATCTTCAGCTTCAGGATTCCTTGCTACCGCGTTGATCCAATTGGAAAACATATAGCTCATTCCTATGCCGACTCCAAACAATGCAAACACCGCGACGGCGGCGCCAATCATACGAGCTGCTTCCGTTGACATGACCGAATCTCCTATCGACAAAACTCAGTGCAAATGTACTGCATCGTTCAGGTATACGCAAGTTAATATCGTGAAAACATATGCCTGTAAAATTGCTATAACGGCCTCAAATCCGGTCAGTATCACGTTCATGGCAATGGGAGCGATTCCCCATGCGCCGAGCATAGCGGAAAATCCAGCAAATACTTTTATCATCGTATGTCCGGCCATCATATTAGCAAAAAGCCTAACAGCCAAGCTAATCGGCCTCGAGAGATAGGAAATCATCTCTATTGGAATCAGCAGCGGAAGAAGAAATTTAGGCAATCCAGCCGGAGCAAACAGCGTGAAAAACCTAAATCCGTGCAGATAAATTCCTAATAATGTCACAAATAGAAACACAATAATAGCCAAAGTGAATGTCGCAATTATGTGGCTGGTAAATGTAAACATATGCGGAACCATTCCCAATAGATTGCCGACTAGAATAAAAATAAATATCGAAAACACAAAGGAGAAATATCTGCGCCCTTTGTCTCCCACATTGACATTGATTAAATTCGATATCAGCTCGTAGAACATTTCCACTAGAGACTGAAATCTGTCTGGAATCAGAGTTTTGTTCCTTAATCCCATCAGGAAAAATGCGCATATTAGCGCGACTGAAACAAAAACCGCGAGAGAGGAATTGGTGAAGGATAAATCAACCGCTCCGGCGTTGATTTTCAGAATCGGAGATATCGCGAACTGATGTAGAGGATCCATTCTATCTCCAGTCTAAACCTGCAGCGCATGGTACCACCGTCAGATTTCCAGAGCAACAGCTGCAGCATTCTAAAATCATTTATATGGCGAGAACTAGACTGTTTTCCGGTTTCCAATAGAGGAAGACCTCGTCTTCCCATTGAATCGGTCGCTCCGCAGCGCGGACTAGATTCGCCACAGTCGCTAAGATCATAATTCCCGACGCCAATTCTACGTAGTAAATGGATACGTCTCCTAAATACACTATGTCCTTCACGATCCCTCTAGCCCAATTATAGTCTCCCTTAGGCTGCACGGCGGTTAGCATGATCTTTTCCGGACGTATAGCTACGCTAATTTGCGCCCCAACCGGCATGGAGGCGGAATGGCTAACGCAGAGATTTTTTTCCATGGACGTGGATTTAACTATCACATGATCGGACTGCTCTTCTATGATGATTCCGTCAAATAAATTCACAGATCCAATAAAATCGGCCACGTATTTCGAATTTGGGTATTCATAAATTTCAGTCGGGCTTCCTATTTGCAGAATGCGTCCTTCGTTCATCAGCCCAATGCGCGTGGACATGGTCATGGCTTCCTCCTGATCGTGCGAAACCATGACGAATGTAGCGCCAACTTTTTCCTGTATGTTCACGAGCTCCAACTGAGTATGTTCTCGCAATTTTTTATCCAGCGCCGCCAGCGGTTCGTCCAGCAGAACCAATTTCGGCTGCTTTACTAGACTTCTGGCTAAGGCCACTCGCTGCTTTTCTCCTCCGGATAGCTGATCTGGCCTGCGTCTTTCATAGCCGACCATCTGCACAAGTTCCAGATAGGCGCTCACTTTATCTCTTATCTCAGATTTAGGCATACCATCCTGAATTAATCCAAAGGCAATGTTTTGTTCCACCGTCATATGTGGGAACAGAGCATAGGATTGAAAAACCATGCTAACGGGACGCTTGTATGCGGGAGTGTCAGTCATATCGACGCCGTCAATGAATATTTTCCCCGACGTTGGAGGCTCAAATCCAGCTAGCATTCGCAGTAGAGTAGTTTTTCCGCATCCGGATCGTCCCAAGATCGAAAAAAGCTCTCCGCGGTATATTGAAAGGGATATGTCGTTCACTGCGACGAGTCCGTTGAAGGTTTTGGTTAAGTTTTTTATGGAGACGTACGGCTGAACGCTTGGATCTTGCCACGGCTCCAGATTACTAAGGCGTTTAGATTGAACAGCCACGGAAAACCTTCGAAAAACCGGCGAGATTCTAGCACATGATTAATTCATATGACAATTCTGATTATTCAATAAAAACCATTGCAATTGCCGATGCTGATTGCTGAATACATTAAAGCTATAGCTTTTTTTCATCGATATTATTTGTTATATTCCGCTTCGTGGTTGTTCCTGGAAGGACGAGGCGTTTATGGTTAAGATAGACAAGTTGTTGGCAAGCTGTTTGTCAGAAATCGAGAAGTGCGATAGCCTAAAAAAGATAGAGTCCATAAAAAATGTCATTTTTGGCAAAAATGGAAAGATCACCCAAGTGATGGATGAACTGCGCAGATTGGACAAAGAAGGCAAGCGCAAATTGGGCGCGGAAATCAACTTTGTAAAGGATGAAATCACGCGGCATTTGGATCTAAAACATTCAAAATTGCAGTCGAGAGAGATTAATAAAAGGCTAGAATCCGAGTTTGTAGACGTTTCTGCGCCTGCGCGACCTCGTTCTTTTGGAAAGATACATCCGCTGACGAAAGTTGCAGAGGAAATTGAGAATATTCTGTCCTACTACGGATTTGTCTGTGCGGATGGACCGGATTTGGAGAATGAATACTACAATTTCACGGCGCTAAACATGCCGGATCATCATCCGGCCAGAACGATGCATGATACGTTTTATATCAACGTTCCATCCGGCGAGAAAGGGCGATATCTGCTGCGCACTCATACTTCTCCGATTCAGATTCATAGTATGTTGGCCAATACTCCGCCGTACAGGTTTTTTTCAATCGGTAGAGTTTACAGAAGCGACAGCGACGCAACTCATACCCCTATGTTTACTCAGGTGGAAGGGTTAGTTGTGGAAAAAAACGTGGGATTTGCGCATTTAAAATGGATTATCACGAATTTTTTGAAGAAATTTTTCGCAGTAAAGGATCTTAGCATAAGGCTGAGACCGAGTTTTTTCCCGTTTACGGAGCCGTCTGCAGAAGTAGATTTAAATTATGAAATTAAAAACGGGGAGATCGTATTCGGTCGCGGCGACAAGTGGCTGGAAATTTGCGGCGGCGGAGTTGTGCATCCAAATGTTCTGAGACACGGGAACGTAAATCCAGATAAGTACCAGGGAATAGCCTTTGGTTTTGGCGTAGAGAGATTGACCTCTTTGAAATATGGAGTTCCTGATTTAAGAGGATATTTCGAATCCGACGAGCGCTGGAGGAATGCTTTCGGATTTCATCATGTTTTTTAGCAACTCATTGGAGAATTAGATGCGTTTTTCATTTAATTGGTTGAAACGGCATTTGGCTACGGATTTAAGTATTCGGCAAATCGCAGATCGCCTAACTTCCATTGGTTTAGAGGTGGAAAACATCTTGGATCCCGAGGAAATTTTCAGAAATTTCAAATTGGCGCAAATAGAAACGCTGGAAAAACACCCGGATGCGGATAGGCTAAACATTTGCGCCGTAAAGGATGCGCACGGGCAGAAAGTATGCGTCGTGTGCGGAGCAAAAAATGTAAGGGTCGGCTTGAAGACGGTTCTAGCTATGCCTGGAGCAGTAATTCCTTCTTCCCGTGAAATTTTGAAAAAAAGCAAGATCAGGGGAATTGAAAGCAATGGCATGCTGTGTTCTCCTGCTGAGCTTGCTGTATCGTCCGACAAGGGCGCGATCATCGAATTGGATAATGGAATAGACCTTGCGACCAGCGTTGGCGAGGCTCTAGGCTATGGCGGAGGCATAATTGATCTTTCCGTCACTCCAAATCGAGGGGATTGTCTTTCGGTAAAGGGAATAGCAAGAGATTTGGCAGCTGCCGGAGCAGGAGATTTTCTTGTCTCCGAAACGAAACCCATCAAGGGCTCCTTTAAATTTCCGCTTGGAATCGAATGCGAAAGAGGAGATTCATGCGCGCAGTACGCTCCGATTATCGCGTTTCGCGTAATACGAAATTTAAAAAATGGCAGCAGTCCTCAGTGGATTAAGTCTCTTCTGCAATCAGCTGCCGTAAACAGCGTATCTGCAGTTGTGGATATGGCGAATTGGTGGATGATAGATTCCGGTAGACCATTGCACATCTACGATCTGAAGAAAATTAAGGGCAATTTGTCCATTAGATTCGCCAAGCATGGAGAAAAATTCACAGATCTTAAGAACGTCGAGCACAATTTGCATCAGGATATGCTAATAGCCGCCGATGCAGAATCTCCACTGTGTTTGCTAGGCATAATGGGCGGAGCGAGAGTCGCTTGCGATGAAAATACTACGGATATTCTCATAGAATCCGCCATTTTTGATCCGATCTTTATATCAAGAACCGGAACTCTTCTGAATCTTGCAAGCGATTCCAGAGCAATGTTCGAACGCGGCGTTGATGAAACTTCGTGCATCTCTGGAATAGAGGGGGTCAGTCGTCTGATCTTGGACAACTGCGGAGGAGAAGCCAGTAAAATATTTACCCTCGGCCGCGAGCCGGCGCAAAAGCAGGTTGTTACCCTTAGAAAAGAAAAACTTCTGAGCATTTACGGTCACGATGCGAACTGGGAGTCAGCCAAGATTACGTTAAAAAAGCTGGGCCTACGAGAAATTAAATCCAACGGAGCAGAAGCGACATACGCAGTTCCAAGTTGGAGATCTGACATTTTCGTTGAGGAAGATCTAATCGAAGAAATCTTGCGCATAACCGGCTACGACAGCGTGCCAGCAAAAAAAATGGAGGATGTTTTCGTTGGGCAAAATAAAATCCTGCATGAAAAGCAATGCCTCGCCAAGGCCTCGCGATTGCTGGCTTCCTGCGGTCTTTCGGAAGCGATTACCTATTCTTTTACCAAAGAGGATTATGCAGAAGCATTTCAAGAAGATAATAAGCTTATTCACCTAATTAATCCCATCAGCGCTGATTTAAACGTAATGAGACCGTCGCTAATTCCGAATCTGCTTATTGCAGCGAAGCGTTCTTTAAATTATGGTCAGTCGTCCGTTGAAATATTCGAGGTTGGCAATGTTTTTTACAATCCATACGCGCAGGAACGACACATTACCGGCTTACGTACCGGCAGCGCTCATGATAGGAGCTGGTTGCAAAAAAGCAGATTTGTTGATCCGTTCGACATAAAAGCAGATGCTTTCGCTTTGCTAGATTTTTTTGGGATAAAGTCGGAAAACGTCGCCATAGAGCAATCCGCACCGTCCTATTATCATCCGTCCAGAAGCGGTTCGATTTTATTAAAGAAAAAAAAGCTCGGCCATTTTGGCGAATTGCACCCGAAAATCAATAAGCTGTTTGGCATTGCGGAAAATTTAGTCTGTTTTGAATTACTGACAGCCGCGCTGCTGGATCACAGAAGCGAAAAAATACAGTATGAGTCAAAGGTATTCCCTAAAATTGTTCGAGATTTCGCATTCGTTTTTGGAGCGAGAATTGCCGTTGGAAACATCGTAAATGCCATATACAAGCTCGATCAGCTGATCTCCAGCGTTGATATTTTCGATTATTTCAAATTGAACGACGCGCAGAATTCCATAGGAGTTTCCGTAACCTTGGAGGCAATGGACAGAACTCTGACGGAAGACGACGCAAAAGAGATTTCTGAAAAGATTTTGAGATATATCAAAACCGTCGGCGGAGAATTACGCGCGAAATGAAATCTTTCATTCGGAATTTCTCCATAATCGCACACATCGATCATGGAAAATCCACGCTTGCCGATCGCCTAATTCAATTCTGTGGAGCAGTAGATGCGCGGGAATTTCGGGATCAAATGCTGGATTCCATGGATATAGAAAGAGAACGCGGCATTACCATCAAATCCCAGACTGTTCGTTTGAATTACAAGGCCAAAGACGGAAATATTTACCAAATGAATCTCATGGACACTCCCGGTCATGTGGATTTTGCCTATGAAGTAAGCCGCTCGCTAGCTGCATGCGAAGGATCGATACTGGTTGTGGACGCTACTCAGGGCGTGGAGGCGCAAACTCTCGCAAATGTTTATCAGGCGCTGGAACATGATCATGAAATTATCGTCGCCCTCAACAAAATAGATCTTCCGGCGGCAGACATTGAAAAAATAAGCAAGCAAATAGAGGACGTTATTGGTCTTGATTGCCAAGACGCTGTTCATGTATCCGCCAAGCTTGGGACAGGCGTTGACAGCGTGTTGGAAGCGCTCGTAACAAGACTTCCTCCTCCTGAAGGAAACGAAAATGCTCCCCTAAAGGCTCTTCTCGTCGATAGCTGGTATGATCCCTATATGGGCGTGGTGGCCTTGATTAGGGTGAAGGACGGTTCCGTCAGAGCAGGAATGAAAGTTCGACTAATGGCCGCAAAGATGACCTATTCCGTAGAGAAAGTTGGCGTTTTTTCTCCTAAGCCAGTCGAAGTACGCGAATTAAAAACTGGAGAAATCGGTTATTTAATAGCCGGGATCAAAAGCGTGGAAGACGCTCGCGTAGGCGATACGATAACCGAGGAAAATCGACGAACTTCCGAGGCGTTACCGGGGTTCAAACCGTGCGTTCCGGTAGTTTTTTGCAGTATGTTTCCGGTCGATACCGTAGACTATGCCAAACTCAGAGATAGCCTTGTTAAATTACATCTCAATGATGCGAGTTTCTCCTTTGAGCCAACTACGTCGCAGGCTCTTGGCGTTGGATTCCGCTGTGGTTTCCTAGGATTGTTGCATCTGGAAGTAATAGAAGAAAGGCTTGAGCGCGAGTACAATTTAGATCTTATAACAACCGCTCCCGGCGTGGTTTATAAGGTCCTGCTTAGCAGCGGCGAGGTTATGGACATTCACAATCCGTCCGATATGCCGAATCTTAGTATTATTTCCTCCATGGAAGAGCCGTGGATTACCGCTAAAATCATAACTCCGAACGAATATCTTGGAAACATTTTGGAACTATGCGAAGAAAAGCGCGGTATACAGAACGAGTTGACATATGTCGGATCACGCATACTTCTGGAATATCAATTGCCGCTGAATGAAGTAGTTTATGATTTTTACGATCGTCTAAAATCCATCAGTCGCGGCTATGCAAGTTTCGATTATAATCTCGCAGGCTATAGAGAAGGCGATTTGGTGAAAATGACCATTCTGGTGAATGGAGAACAGGCGGACGCGCTATCCATGATAATCCATCGCGGAAACGCAGAACACCGCGGTCGTGTTCTATGCGAGCGTCTCAAAGATCTCATACCGCGACATATGTTCAAAATTCCGATTCAAGCTGCTATTGGAGGGAAAATAGTGGCGCGCGAGACTATTCCGCCGTTTAGGAAGGACGTAACGGCCAAATGCTACGGCGGAGACGTAACTAGAAAAAATAAGCTGCTGGAAAAGCAAAAAAAAGGAAAGAAAAAAATGCGCGAAATCGGGAGCGTCAAAATTCCGCATGGTACATTTTTAGCCGCACTGAAGATGGACAGCGGCAAATGACGATTGGGATTGTATGCGGCGGAGGCGAGTATCCGCGCCTAGTAGCGCAATCATGCCGTGCAAAAAATCTTAGTTTCTGCTTGATTCTGCTGGAAGAATTTTGCGATCCGCACGGATGGCCGCCTGCGAAAAAACTGACCATAAATTTTGGAGAAATAGGGAAGGCAATCGATTTTTTTCATAAAAACAGCGTAAAAAAAGTAATTTTTGCCGGACATGCGAAGCGTCCTGATTTTAGTAAACTATCCATCGATTCAAAGGGAAGGAAATGGCTGCTAAAACTCGGAATGGCGATTTTCGCCGGAGACGACGCGCTGCTGCGAGGTATTTCTGACTTGCTTCGAGCGGAAGGATTCGAGCTAATGTCCGGAACTGATTTACTGGACGACGCCTTCTTGGGCGAGGGAGTTTTTTCACAGCGCAGGCTTTCAGAATCCAATAGAAAAGATATCCAGATTGGCTTCGAGTCGGCTAAAAAGCTTGGAATGCAGGATATTGGACAATCATCAATAGTTTTTCGAGGGAAAATTTTGGGAACGGAGGATGCAGATGGCACCGACGCGCTAATAGAGAGATGCGCGAAATTGCGAAAATCTTCCGTCGGCGGAATTCTCGTTAAAGTATCTAAACCTCAGCAGGACAATAGATTCGATCTTCCAACCGTAGGCGTCGACACCATCGATATGCTACGAAAATACGGTTTTGACGGTCTTGTCGTTGAAGCCGGCAAATGCATAATTTTGAATAGAGAAGCCGTCGTCGACAGAGTAAATGAGTTCGGAATGCTCGTTGTGTGCGTTGACGCAGACTTTTCGAAAAAGAAAATTTTTATAATTGCCGGAGAAGCCTCCGGAGACTATCTGGGCGGAAAACTGATGAAAGACATTCGTGAAGTATCGCCCGTAAATGTGGAATTTTTTGGCGTAGGCGGCGAATGCATGGAGAAGGCAGGACTGAAAAAGATGTTTTCCATCAGCGAGTTGTCGATCATTGGAATTTTTGAGGTTCTGAGAAAAATTTTCCACGTAAAGAAACTTATCGGTAAAACAGCGCGCGCAATAGGCGAATATAAACCTCATGCGCTAGTCACCATCGATTCATCAGGTTTTACGCATCGCGTTGACAAAAAAATCAAGAAAATTGAGGAAAAAATTCCGATAATTCACTACGTTTCGCCTCCAGTTTGGGCCTGGAGAAGTTGGCGCGCAAAATCAATGCGCAAATTCATAGATAAGCTGCTAGTTCTGTTTCCGTTTGAAAAAAAATTATTCGATAAACATGGTCTAAAAACAGTTTTTGTGGGACACCCAGTCGCAACTGATCCAGATTTTGAAAAGCCTTCTCTGCTGGATCTGCAAAAATTCACGAAATCAGTATGCGGAAACGGTCGCAGAAGCGCTTTCAAAATCATAACTCTGCTGCCAGGTAGCAGAATCTCTGAAATAGAGAAGCATCTTCCCGTAATGGGCGAGTTTGCGCGCCTAATGGAGCAGGAGTATACGCATGTGAGATTTATTATCCCAGCCGTCGAGGATATGGCGCCGCGTATCGAGTTTCTAACAAACAATTGGGAGCGAAAACCATTGATAGTAAAGAAAAAATGCGAAAAAAATCTTGCATATCATTCGTCTGATCTTGCGGTCGCAGCTTCAGGTACTGTGACTTTGGAATTAGCCAGAGTCGGTCTTCCTGCCATCGTGATCTACAAAACTTCTGCCATCACATATGCTATTGTAAAATTTTTGCTAAAAACGCCATGGATTTGTTTAATAAACATCCTTGCAAGGGAAAAAATCGTTCCTGAGCTCCTGCAAAACGAATGTAGAGGAGAAATTATTTTTGCATGGGCTAAAAAGATATTGTCTTCAGCCAGAGAGTCTGAAAAGCAAAAAAAAACGTTCCAAAAAATCATGGAAGCGTTGGAAACAACTCCTCGGCTAGCGGCAATGGAAGTCCTAAACGCGATCAAAAAAGATACTTCGTAACTTTACCTTGAATTATTTCTAGTAGAAAATATTTTTTTGCAGTTTGAATTTTTGTGTTGACTAGCGGAATAAAGGCCCTATATTATAGTCGCAGGGCGGAGAATTTTAATTATTTTTTAGGAGAATACTCATGAGAGAAGAGAA
>JAISOD010000025.1 GCA_031275895.1 Holosporaceae bacterium
GGCGGCGACGGACCAACTTCCGCCGATTCCGAAAAAATATTTACAAAGTCAGACGGAGAAGGAAACGGGAAGATCATCAGTTTTGACAGCTTCCGCAAAAAATAGAATCCGGAATTGGGGCGGAAGCTTCCATTCCATTGGATCGTCGTGCTAGAATGCTCGCGTTTAGTTTGCTTCCGCGATGAATAAAATAATAAAGAAGATAAAAAATCTGCACATAGTGCAAAATTATAGGAATATTTATCCCTACATAAAGCCTTACTGGTTCAGATCGCTGCTGGCGATTCTGGTGACCTTTCCCGTCGGCACCATGGACGCGATAATTGCCTGGTCCCTGAAGCCCTACATGGACGTTGTGATGATAGAAAAAAACTTATCCTCCAGCGCCTATGTTCCGCTTTTGATTATAGTATTTAGCGTGCTCCAGAGCGGATTCAACTATGCCGCCGCCTATCTGAACGCCTGGGCCGGCGCAAAAATCAGCAACGGACTCAAGTGCGATCTTCTTAAAAAATTAATGAGATGCGAAGCGGCCTTTTTTGATAAAAACGCATCAGGCCTGATACAGGCTCGCTTCAACACGGACGTGGATACCGCCTGCTCTGGATTATTGAGGAACGTGAACATGGTTGCTACGCGGATATTTTCCTCATCTTCCCTAATATGCGTTCTATTCGTAAATTCTTGGCAGTTGGCCGTCGTTGCCATGATAGTTTTAATAGCGGCTCTCTATCCGCTTTCCACAATTCGCAAGCGTATTAGCAGCATTGTGGGAAAAACGTTGTTTTCCAGCGCGGCCATCGCAACTTATTACATTGAAGCCTTCAATGGAAACCGCGTCATTATGTCGTATAATTTATATGATTATCAGCTGCACAGATTTTTCGACACATTGGAAGAGGTATTTAGGCTGGGAATAAAAATGATACAGCGGACTGGCATTCTATCTCCCATGATGCACTCGATTATTTCCGTAGGCATAGCCATAATCATTTGGATGGGCGGCTATTTGATAGCTAATCATCAGCTAACGGCCGGCGGTTTTGTTTCATTTATTACGGCGGTCCTGCTGCTGTACCAACCTATAAAATCCATGGGAAACGACGTTAATTTGGTCCAGCAGTCCTTGATAGCCATCGAGCGCGTATTTGAGTTGCTTAATGAAACTCCTGCCATAATTGACAAGCCAAATGCGGTTAAATTGGAGTCCATAAAAAACAGCATCGAGTATAAAAATGTCGAATTTGAGTACGTAAAAAACAAACCTGTGCTGCGAAAAGTAAGTTTGAAAATAAAGGTGGGCCAAACAGTGGCCCTTGTTGGAAATTCTGGAGGCGGAAAAACAACGTTCGTGAATCTTTTGCCGAGATTTTACGACATAAAATCCGGAAACATCCTGATCGACGGTCTGGATATTCGTGATATGGAGCTAGACTCTTTGCGGGACAAGATAGCCATTGTTTTCCAAGATAATTTCCTTTTTACCGGAACAATTCGCGAGAATATTCTATTGGGCAAAAGAGACGCTACGGCTGAGGATCTAGATCTTGCCATAGAATCAGCCTGCTTGGGGGAATTCGTAAAAAGTCTTGATAATGGACTAGATACTGAGATAGGAGAGCGCGGAATCCTGCTATCCGGCGGTCAAAAGCAGCGAGTCGCCATTGCTCGCGCCTTTATAAAAAATGCTCCCATAGTGATTTTAGACGAGGCTACATCTTCTTTGGACAACAAATCTGAAGCCGTCGTGCAACTCGCCATAGAAAATCTCATGAAAGACCGTACTGTTTTCATCGTCGCTCACCGATTGTCTACGGTAAAAAACGCCGATAAAATTGTCGTCATAAACCACGGAAAAATTGTCGAATCGGGAGTCCATAGTACGCTAATTGCGAAAAAAAACAGCGCCTATGCGTCGCTCTATCATATGCAATTAACATAAAACGCTCAAAATTAAGTCCAAATAAATCAGAACTCCCTCTATTGGCAAGAATGGGCAGGCAGTATTTTTTTGCTTCGAAAAAAATGCGCTCTGTAGTATTCTGGCGGCCATGCGGGCGTAGCTCAATGGTAGAGCACGAGCTTCCCAAGCTTGGGACGAGGGTCCGATTCCCTTCGCCCGCTCCGGTTAGCTGGATCTCCTATGAAAGATAAGGGAAACGTGAATTTACTAGAAGGCGTTAGGGGAATGTTTCTCCTTTCGTTGCTGCTGCTGTTTTTTTTCTTCTACGAAATTGGGAATAGACATTTTGCCGACCCAGACGAAGGCAGATATGTGGAAATTCCGAGAGAAATGACCGTAACCGGAGACTATGTAACGCCGCGCCTTAACGGGCTGAAATATTTCGAAAAACCGCCTCTTTTCTACTGGATGCAGGCGGCGTCCATTGAAACGTTTGGCGTCGGCGAGACAAGCATGAGAATTTGGACGATGCTTTTTGCAATCATCGGCTGTCTCAGCGTGTTTTTCGTCGGCTCGCGCTGCTATTCAGCCAATACGGGTTTTCTAGCGACGGGAATACTGGCCACCAGTATTTTATACTACGTCCACAGTAGATTGATCATCCTCGATCTCGTCCTGTCAGTTTTAATGAATGGAGCCCTATGGTGCTTTTATCTTATTTTCGTTAGTAAAAAAGCCGTCGGACTTTCTCGCAAACCATTGATTATCGCCATGTATGCTCTGGCCGCATTAGCTGGTTTGACAAAGGGGCTTGTTGCGATCGTTTTGCCGGCATTCATTGTTTTCCTTTGGATGGCGCTCACGAGTAATTGGAAAAAAATCAGAGAGATATTGTATCTTCCAGGATTGTTGGTTTTTTTTGCAATATTCTTGCCATGGCACATACTGGTTGCAATCCGAAACGATGATTTTCTGTATTATTATTTCATAGTGGAGCATTTCCTAAGATACACAACCGCTATTCACTGTAGATATCAGCCCTTCTGGTTTTTTATTCCGGTTTTATTGGCTGGATTCCTCCCCTGGACTGGTTTTTTTTTGGCGAGCTTAAAGGACTCGTTGCAAAAAATCAAAAAGGATTCTGAAAATGCCTTTCTGGTTTGTTGGATTCTTGGCGTTCTACTTTTTTTCTCTTTTTCCAATTCGAAATTGATACCGTATGTCCTTCCGGCTGCGCAACCCATGGCCCTACTAACGGGAATTGCGCTGGAGAAATCCATTAATGCTAAAGGTAAAGATTTTAGATACGGCGTTTGGCTAAATATTTTAACGCTCGTCGTTGCCTGTGGCGCCTATCTGTTAGCAAAACGGGAAATTGCAGACGTCATGGAAGACGCAAATGCTAATCTGCTGATAAACGTCTTCTTCGGTTTGCTCCTGATTGCGGCAATTACATTACTCTGTGCTTTGCATTTTAAGAATTTTAGATTTTCTTCCATGTTGATTTATCTGTTTCTGAGCGCCAACATGATGTGGGTTATAAACAAGGCGGCTGTGTTCTATCAGGAAACGAAAAAGCCGTCCACCAAGCGCTTTGCGGAAATTATTAACCTTAATAGAAAAAAGGACGACTTGGTTTTTTGCTATGGAAGGTATTATCAAGACTTCCCCGTGTACTTGCACGACACAGTCGGCGTTGTGGATTTCATTGGAGAATTGGAATTTGGAGCGCGTTCCGAAAAAGACACAAAGAGGCTAATAACAAAGGAAGATTTTTGGAATTTATGGAGCACTACAAATCGTAGAATTTTTCTGCTACTATCCAGCAGCGATTATGGCGAAGCTTTTGCGAAGGTTAACGTGTTTCATAGGATACTTGATTTCAATAAATATTTTCTGGTGATCACAAATCAATGAAATTCCTAAATGTTGCGCTTGTTTTTCTGCAGATAATCATGAATTCCACTGCCCAGATCGCTTTTAAAAAGGGGTCTGCCATGATAAATTACAGTCAGCCCTTGGTTCCTCTTTGCATATCGGCGGCTACCAACGCGTATGTTTGCGCAGGGGTGCTTGTGTTGGTCATGGGGTTAATTCTGTGGATGTACTTAATCTCCCAATTTGAGGTAAGCTTCCTCTATCCCATAAGCAGTCTGGGATTTGTGATTACGGCGTTTGCCAGCTGGGCGTTTCTGGGAGAGATCATTACCTGGCATAGAATCGTGGGAATTTCTCTGATATTGGTGGGAGTGATGTTCGTTGCAAAAAGTTGAAGGATTTATTCTTTGGGCAAATTATGCGATGTACGTTGTGGCAACTTTTAGGATGAGCGGCATATGGTTTACAGTAGAAAAAATGCAATAAAATCAAAACTGAATATGATGAAAGTAGATC
>JAISOD010000015.1 GCA_031275895.1 Holosporaceae bacterium
TGGCGCATGGCGAGGGACTGCTTCTTCCTGCCTCTAACGTCAGCATTTTAGCTATAAATGCTGCCTAAATTAAAGATACAAGGCGAGGGCGTTAACCCTATCACACTTAACTACGTAAACTGCTATGATAAAATCTTCGACAGGCGTCGTTTCCTCAATTTTTACTTGCAAATTAATAAAAACTGAAAACGATGCTTTAATAAAGCTTTAAATCATCAAAATTATAAAAAAAACCTGCACACTGCGTTATATAAGCAAATCTGCTGATTTTTTTAGGAAAGAGGTGCCTATATCAATGAGTATTGAAACGCATAAAACTCAAGCATCATCTGATTCGAAATCAACAAACAAGCCGGCGCCTTATGGATTGCCAGCGTTGCGCTCTCTTGAGCGTAGGAGAGCGCAGTTGCTGTTGCTATTACCTATCGCTGCCGGCGGTAATTTTCAAAAATTGTTTGTTCAGCCCGGAAACGGCATAGAACCATAAGATCAGAATGATTGTAAATATTATCGCCAAAACTGACGCTAATTCGACTAAACTAGAACCTACGAATATTACGTTCAGCAGCAGGAATTGTATTGCCGCTCCGCCGGATTTGCCTGCTCTGCCGCCAATCACATCCACAGCGGCCTTTCCCTTTGACTTCAGCTCATCGTCCAGGGGAATGTAGCTCATTTCCTTAGTAGAGTCGAACAGAGAGTATTTTGTTCCCTTGCCCAACACATTTTGCAACAGCCCGACGGACGTTATCACTCCGAGAATCGTCAATCCGCCATATGAAGAGATCATCGGGGCTAGAGCATCCTTGAATATTATGCAGCAGAAAAAGATCAATCCTGTAACAAATATCATTAGTGGAGTGATAATTGCCGCCGTGAACCATGTACACCTTCTAAGAATATTGGCTCCTGCCAACATGCATATTATGGCCGCGGTGCCAGTCCATATTTGTAATCCGCCCATGAATCCGCTAAATTCAGCTTCCGTGCGATATAACAGCTTCGCGTGACCTTTCCACATAACCTCGACCAAATTTATGCTTGTGCCGTAGCAAACTACCAATAGAACGATGAATCCTAAATATCTGGATTGAACGATATATTTCAGGCTTTCTTTCAGATCCAATTTCATTTTTGTCTTCTGTTTTTTTAGTTCGCTTGGATCCAGGAAACGCGGGTCTGTAAGCACATAATTGTTCAACCAATAATAAATCCCCATAATAATGATGCAGGACATGACGGCAATGACTAAAATCAAATTGATATTTTTTATGGTTTTCAAAACAGTCCCAGAAATTATCAACGAACTGTTAGCTATAAACCCAAACATGGAGTAGAACCTTCTGGATTGCTTCAGTGAAGTAACGTCGTTGGCAAAGCGCCAGAACATGAGGCTAACCATGGCGCTACCCCAAAGCTCGGCGACGACGTAGAAGGAGGAAAACACCCAACCGCCGACCGGAATCAACAGTTTTTTCCAAAACACGCTGACGTTTGAGAAATCGATGCTTAAAAATTCATGAAAAGGATACAAAACAAAGGCAAATAGCAAAAAATATCCAAGGAAAAATGTTACTACTATATAGAAGACAGAGTTCTTGGAGAAAATATTGGACAGTTTGGAATAGCCTAACATAAACAGTACGGCCGCCGGCAACACAAACCACAGCTTTAATGTCGGAACTGCATCTTCTCCCATATTAATAAACACGAGAGAATCTTTTATGCCTCTTAGCACGCTATAGTTGAATAGTATGCACATCATCATTATGGCCATGGGAAGGAATTTTTTGAGCTCCGTAGGATAAATCGGCCAAAATACCGACCTCCAGCCGACAAACTCGTCCTCTTTGGTTTTTTTGCTCGCAGGCATCTAACTCTCCAGATTAACTAAAACGGGGCATGCTATCACATCATGCGAAAAAGAGCAAAAATAAATATTGGCAATTTTTATGCGTCGAGCCGCCGCAAAATCTTTCGCTGCTACCATAATGTCATAAACGCTTATTTTTGAAGAAATTAGTTCATTTGTTGGCCAATTTCTGCCGGTTGACCTTCAGGTGATATTTTGGCACCATTGCGGCGTCTTTATCAGGAGGAGTTATGACGAAATCAGATCTAATAGATAGAATTTCTGCGATTTATCCCTATATGAGCGTTCGTAATGTCGATAAAGTCGTCTCAATAGTGATCGATTCCATAGTTAACGCTCTAAGAGATGGCGGTCGGATTGAATTGCGAGGATTTGGGGCTTTTTCAGTTCGCGATAGAAGAGAAAGCGAAGGACGTAATCCCAAAACAGGAGAGAAGGTCACCATAAGAGCAAAAAGGGTGCCGTTTTTTAGAGCTGGAAAGCAGCTTAAAGATCTTGTTAATGGACGCATTCGCTATGAAGGTAAAGAGTAGATATGAACTGGCTGACCAATTTTGTAAGGCCTAAAATTCGAGCACTAGTTGGCAATAATGAAGTTCCGGAGAATTTGTGGGAAAAATGCTCCGGCTGCGAGCAGATGGTTTTTCACAAAGAGCTAAATGCTAATCTTCGCGTATGCCCGCACTGCGACAATCATCTGGAGTTAGGAGCCAATGATAGGATTAAAAGCCTCTTTGACGGAGGAGAATTTACAAAGATAAAATACAAGTCCAAGCTTCATGATCCCTTGAAATTCAGAGACAGTAAAAAATACTCGGACCGCTTGAGAGCGGCTAGGGATTTAACTGGAGAGGAAGACGCCGTCGTTGTCGGCTACGGCCGCATTGGCGGTAACAAAACGGTTGCAGTCGTCTTGGATTTTAATTTCATGGGCGGATCAATGGGATCCGCAGTAGGGGAGGGGTTCATCGCGGGAGCGGAGTTCGCCATTGCCAAGGGTCATTCGTTTTTAGCAATTCCGTGTTCCGGAGGAGCCAGAATGCAGGAGGGCATTTTTTCGCTTATGCAAATGCCTCGAACCGTTGCGATGATCAACGAAATCAAAGATGCGGAACTGCCCTACATAACGCTTTTGGCCAATCCAACGACCGGCGGAGTGTCTGCTTCCTTTGCCATGCTGGGAGATATTCACATTGCGGAACCGGGAGCTCTCATCGCATTTACCGGTCCCAGAGTCATAGAAGGAACAATTCGCGAAAAATTACCGGACGGTTTCCAGAAATCCGAATATCTGCTGAATCACGGCATGGTGGATATGGTGGTTCATCGAAAAAACCTCAAAGAAATCATTGGGAAAATACTTTCCCTACTCACTCACAAGAGATATTAGATCTCATCGATCTGGAAGTTCTGCGGAGGCCTGTTCAGTTCCAGCAAAAAATTCTGTCTTTAAAAGTAATTTTTCTCTCCTGTTTGTATTTTTTTAACACATATTGCAATATAATACTGCATTATGATCAAATTTTTGAAAAAAAAAATAGCGGATACATTCTTAAAAGCCTGGAATCAGACGCGACACAAAATTTTACAAAAGGCAAAAGGAGGAGTTCTCGTGGAATTCTCTTTTTCCGTGCCGTTACTGATAATGGTGATGTTTTTTGCTCTTGATGTTCCGCTTGCCTATAGAATATCGTCGAAGCTCCAAAAAACCTCTGAATTGTATGCGCAAATACTGCTAAATACTATCGAAAGAAAGCCTTCTAGAAACCTGACGGAGAAGGATCTAATAAATATTTCTAGAGCTATAGGACTGACTTTTACTGGAGTCGTCGGCAGCGCGACAAAACCGAATAATCAATATCCATTCTACCTATCAACCTACATAACATGCTTAAAGTGCGATAAAACCACCGGCAATTTTGTAATAAAATGGAACATGCACATACAAAATGATCTAAAAACTGGGAAGATATCATCCCAAGCCAACGACTATGCTTACTCAATCAATATTGCAAATAAAAGCATCACGTCGTTTAGCGGCAGTCTTGGAAGTTTTAAAACATATCAAGGCGAATTGAAACTGACAGTCGAGACAATTGCTTGGCATGATGGAATTGGTCGTGGATTTAACCAAAAATTTTATTTGCTATCGATTCCTGGAAAAATCAAAAGCGGAAATAACAGTAAAATTCTAGGCGATAGGTATGCCGTTATTACTCCGCGTGAAACCGTGAATCTAGAATCTCTTCCATTTGGAAGCCAAGCAGATGACGATTATTATTTCTAGGTACGAAAGTTTAATGCATTCCGAATTCTTGGATGAGTTTTTTAGTTGGCGCTTCGAAATCAGCGTTTTTTCTGTCAATCTTTCCATAACAAAATACTTTCCTCTCACGGAAGCTCTTTCTGTTTTTCAATAAATTTTGTATACTCCCGCTGTTTATTTTAAGGAATTCCTGATGTCAACAGAGGAAGAGAATTATAGCGCCCATTCGATTAAGGTGCTTCGCGGTCTTGATGCAGTCAAAAAGCGTCCTGGTATGTACATAGGCGATACGGATGATGGTACTGGTTTGCATCACATGGTATTTGAAGTCGTCGACAATTCCATTGACGAATCATTGGCCGGTCATTGCAAATTGATCGACGTGACTATTCACCGAGACGGTTCGGTTTCTGTACTGGACGATGGCCGTGGAATTCCCACCGATCTGCATCCAGAAGAAGGCGTGTCTGCTGCAGAGGTAATTATGACGCATCTTCATGCCGGTGGAAAATTTGATCAAAATTCCTATAAAATTTCCGGAGGATTGCATGGAGTTGGAGTATCCGTTGTAAATGCTCTGTCCGACCGTTTGGATCTATCAATTTGGCGCGGCGGTAAGGAGTATTTCATGCGATTTAGAAACGGAGTGGCTGAGGCTTCGTTGGCAGTTGTCGGAGACGGAGGCAATAAAACCGGCACTCTGGTGAGATTTTGGCCGTCGGCAACAATATTTAAGACTACAGAATTTGTCTTTAGCACTCTGGAGCATCGGCTTCGGGAGTTGGCATTCCTAAATTCTGGAGTACACATCAAATTGACGGAAGAAAGGTTGGAAGACGAGCCTGTAACGATGGATATGTGCTACAACGGCGGTTTGCTGGAATTCATAAAATATCTTGATAAAAACAAAGCTCCGATTATTGATTCGCCAATCTGTGTTTCCGCCACAAGGGAGGATATAAAAGTTGAAGCTGTTATAGAATGGACCGACAGTTATCACGAAACCATGCTTTGCTATACCAATAATATTCCTCAATCTGACGGAGGAACACATCTGATTGGATTTAGGAGCGCGCTAACCAGAGCCGTTAACTCCTATCTCGCGGAAAATATGAAAAAAGAAAAAACTGTACCGTCCGGAGACGACGCGCGCGAAGGATTGACTTGTATTTTGTCGCTAAAGGTTCCCAATCCAAAATTTTCGTCCCAAACGAAGGATAAGTTAGTATCCTCGGAAGTTCGCGGAGTCGTGGAAAGCATCGTTGGAGAGGCCATTGCTACCTGGTTCGAGGAGAAACCGACCGAAGCGAAAAAAATCACCTCAAAAATCATAGAAGCCGCCGCTGCCAGAGAGGCTGCCCGTAAAGCTCGAGAATTGGCTCGTCGCAAAACTTCGCTGGAAATTTCATCTCTTCCGGGAAAACTTGCAGATTGTCAGGAAAAAGATCCGGCGCTGAGCGAAGTTTTCATAGTTGAGGGAGATAGCGCCGGCGGAAGCGCAAAGCAGGGAAGGGACCGCCGTACGCAGGCCATACTGCCTCTGAGGGGAAAAATTCTGAATGTCGAGCGAACGCGGTTCGATAGAATCCTCTCTTCCGCCGAAATAGGCACGCTAATCTCGGCTCTTGGAACAGGGATTGGCGAAGATTTCAATGTCGAGAAAGCTAGATATCACAAAATAATAATAATGACTGACGCCGATGTGGACGGAAGCCACATTCGAACCCTGCTGTTAACGTTTTTTTTCAGGCATATGCGACCGCTGATAGAAAATGGATACCTCTATATCGCGCGTCCGCCGCTCTACAAAGTGAAGCGTGGGACTTCCCAGGTGTTTATTCGAGATGAAGCGGCATTGGAAAATTATCTGCTGGATTCTAGCGTCCCAGCTGCGTCGCTGAAATTATCCAGCGGAGAAGTGATTGCTTCCGCAGATATTCGCGATTTTGTTTTAAAAGCTGAAAAAATCAAAAAAGCTGTTTCTCACATAAACAATAAAGTCAATAACGCTGCTCTTCTGGAAGGACTTCTGCTGCTTGGATTCCATAAAAATGTAAATTTACTTTCGGAGACGATTTTTGGTCATTTAAAGAAGATAGATCACGGCGAATGGAGAATGAACGAAAATGAGAATCGCTATGTTTTTAGCAAAACTTGGAGAGACGTTACAGAAACGTTCGAAATTTCGAAAACCGTTTTTGAAGCTCGAGAAATACTCAATTTAACAGATGAATTGGAGATATTTTCACCATTTTTGTCCGGATTTGGAGAGCTAAAAATGAAGGATGTTTCCACAGTGGTGAAGTCTCCAATTGATTTTTACGAAAAGTTTATGTCGAGCGCCAGGAAAGGGATCACCATCAGTCGCTACAAAGGACTTGGAGAGATGAACGCGGAACAGCTTTGGGAAACCACCATCGATCCCAACGCTCGGGTGCTAATGCAAGTTAAATATTCATATTTCGAAGAGATGGATGAAATTTTTACAACCTTAATGGGAGAGGTCGTGGAGCCGCGTCGCGATTTTATACAGGAAAATGCGTTGAACGTTGTTAATCTAGACGCCTAATGCCTTCCAAAAAGGTAAAAAAAGCACTCTCCTTCGGACGTAAGAGGTTTCTAAAGCTGGCCCTTTCGGCTTGGATTTTCTCCTTTGTATTTGTGTTCTTCGCATTCCTGTTTTTTATTCACGACATGCCTGATCTGGATAATCTTGAAACCAAAGGGCGAAGAGCAAGCGTAATATTCGAGTCCTACGATGGAAAAATCATAGCCACCTACGGAGATTTGTTCCGCAGAGTCGTAAAAGTAACACAGTTGCCTCCTCATGTCGGCAATGCTGTATTGGCAATTGAAGATCGACGTTTTTATAAACACCATGGGATAGATTTTGTTGGGCTCCTGCGAGCAATGTTCACAAATCTGGCATACGGAAGAATCGTGCAGGGGGGGTCCTCTTTAACTCAGCAGCTGGCCAAAAACCTATTCTTATCTCCAAGTCGATCCATTAAGCGAAAAGTTCAGGAATTGGTTCTGGCTCTTTGGCTTGAGAGAAAGTTCAGCAAAAAGCAAATATTATCGATTTATCTCAATAGAGTGTATTTCGGCGCAGGCGCCTACGGCATAGACGCTGCTGCCCACAGATTTTTCGGTAAAAATGCCGAACGACTCACGCTCTATGAATCTGCTAAACTTGCTGGAGTTTTGAAATCTCCGGCCACATATTCGCCATTTTATAATTCTCAGCAGTCTGACCAACGAACGTCTCTTGTACTTTCCTCCATGCTTGAGGCCAAATACATTTCAGAAAATGAGATGAAGGAAGCTTTACTGGAAAAGGACGTAGCAACTAAATTATCTATTCCCATGGACGAGAATAGATATTTTACCGATTGGGCTCTTGAGCAAATTCAGGGAATAATCGGCATAGAGGATGAAGATATTATCGTGAAAACCACTCTTGATTCTAAATTGCAAAAAAATGCCACCTATCTGATAAGAAAAACGCTCAACGAACACGGTTTTAAAAACGGAGTTACCCAAATGGCTCTGGTGTCTCTGGACAAGACCGGAGCGGTTAGGGCAATGGTCGGCGGGCATACATACGGCGTAAGCCAATACAACAGAGTGCTGGCGCAAAGGTCTCTGGGCTCAGCGTTTAAATATTTCGTATTTCTAACCGCGCTGGAGCACGGAGTTAACATCAGCGATCATCTGAGCGATATGCCAATCAAAATCGGCAATTGGTCTCCGAAAAATTATCGCCACAAAAGCATCGGCGACGTTTCAGTAACGGAAGCCTTTGTAAGATCAATAAATACATGCGCCGTCAGGCTTGCCCAAAAGGTCGGAATAGACGCCATAATCAAAAAAGCCGAAGAATTGGGCGTTGTTAGCGAAATAGGTAGAAACTACGCTTCGGCGTTGGGAGCAAGCTGCGTAAGTTTACTGGAAATTACTTCCTGCTACGGCGCAACAATGATCGACGGCCTAAAAATGACGCCATTCGGCATTATCAGCATAAAAAATCAAAAGGGAGAGGTATTATATCAGACGTATAAGCGTCAAAGTAAAAGGGTAATTTCTAAAGAAAGCTGTGAAAAAATGAAGATTATGATGCGAGCAGTAATAGAAAGAGGTACGGGAAGAAGAGCAAAACTTCCGGTAACCACCTACGGGAAAACAGGCACCAGCAACGACAGTCGCGACGCGAGCTTTATAGGTTTTGCTCCTCCTATTGTAACTGGAGTATGGGCTGGAAATGACGATAACACGCCAATGAGCCCGAAAATGACAGGAGGAGTCTTGCCAGCCATGGTCTGGAAGGATTTCATGCTTTCGGTTTTCGGATACACGCCTTCGATGGGCGAGATTAAAGCGGAAACCACATCTGAAAACAGAAAATTTGCGCCTCCAAAGGCGAATAATCAGAATAAATCAGCGTCTAAAAAACGCCAACCCATAAAATCACTGCTCGAATGAAAATGTTCTAAAGTTATCGAGATAAAGTGGATTATAACTCCATAAATTCCGGAATTTTTTCGCTAAACGTAGAAATGGAAATCGTTTCCTGTTTTCTCGTTTCAAGATTTCTAACGACGACCTTCCCTTCAAGCAGTTCCATCTCATTGGCAATTATAACGAATTTTATTCCCTTTTTATTGGCGTAGCCCAGCTGAGTACCAAGATTTTTATCATGTAGATATACTTCTGTTTTTATTTTCATGTTTCTTAGCTTATCTGCAATTTTCAGATAACTGCCGATATATTCGCGACATTGAACCGTTACCAAGAGTTCTGCTACGGCGCTCTTATTAGCTTTTAACAGCCCATTTTCCAATAATTTCGGAACCAATCGGGAAATTCCAATGGTGGCTCCAACTCCTGGGAAACATTTGTCCGACATCGCACTAACAAGATTGTCGTATCTCCCTCCGCCGGCAATACTACCCAAATCATCGAAATCGTCCAGGACTGTTTCAAACACATTTCCAGTATAATAGGTGAGTCCGCGAGCCAGTTTCATGGAGATTTTTACTTTGCTGTCCTCGATTTCCATTTTTTTCAACAATTGCAATGTTTCCTCCAGCTCTAGGAGGCCAAGACTGAATTCTTCGTTGAAATTAAGAGTCTTCATCCATTTCAGAACTTCCAAATTGCGTCCTCTTTTTTCTATTTCAAGAAAGCTTCTAATTTTGTGCAGGTCGTTGTCGGATACCTTTTGTTGCAGAACCGCTTTATCGAATTCTTCGTAGGAAATTTTTCCTATTTTATCTATAAGCCTGATAATTTCTGTGACCGTTTCTTTTTCGGCGAATGTTTTTAGAAAACCGGACAGTATTTTCCTATTATTGATTCTCGTGTGAAAATTGCAGATACCTAGAGACTGTAGCGCGTCTGTGAGCAAAAGTATAATTTCCGCATCGTGAGCCAGCGAAAGTTCGCCGTTTCCTATTATATCAATGTCGCACTGGTAAAACTGTCGATACCTACCATATTGCGGACGTTCGCCCCTCCAGACGGGAGCGATATGATATCTCTTGTATGGAAATATGAGCTGACCAAAATGCGCGGCAACATATCTAGCCAGCGGAACGGTCAGATCGAAGCGTAGCCCCAGATCTTTGGATGTGTTTTTTTCATCTGCCAAACGGTATAGTCCGTAAATTTCGCTATCATTTCCTTTGGCAAGCAATGTGCTAATTCGTTCAACGGCCGGAGTATCCATTGGCACAAAGCCGTAGAACTCAAACTTTTTCCTTATGTTTTCCATAACTTCAGAAAAAACTATCTGTTCTTCCGGTAGAAACTCAGGGAATCCAGAAATATCGCTCTTCATTTTCCATATTCTCTAATGCTTCAATTTTTATAACATAAAAGAAACAAATAAATCATTAACGATTATGTGATATCTTTTGAATTTGAATTATGGATGCAGAAACAATATAATCGCCGCTGGCGTGATTGGGAGTTAAGATGGACATCAGGTTGCCGTTCGATAGAGATGGAAGCAAAATTGCCGCAATCGTGGCAATTGCAGCGATTTTTCTAGGGAATTTAAGTACTAACATGGGCTGGTTAGGATTTATGCTGACAGTCGCCTGTCTATTCTTTTTCCGTGATCCAGAAAGAGTGCATCCCACAGGAAATTCTGTGATCGTGAGCCCGGCAGATGGTATCGTGCTAAAAATTTCCGAATGCGATCCTCCTGACGAATTAGAAATTCAAGGACAAAGGAAAAAAGTTAGCATATTCATGAGTATATTTAACGTTCATGTTAATAGGGCGCCAATTTCTGGACGCGTTGAGAAAATTCTCTACGTCCCTGGGAGGTTTTTTAATGTGACGCTCGATAAGGCAAGCGATTTTAACGAGCGCCAAGCCACTTACATACGCGCTGCAAATAATGCGCAGGTGGTTTTTGTTCAAATTGCCGGATTGATAGCAAGAAGAATAAGAAGCGACATCAGCGAAGGACAAAAATTGGAGATGGGACAGCGAGTCGGCATCATAAGATTTGGCAGCAGGGTGGATGTTTATCTGCCCATGAATGTTGACGTTCTGGTTGAGGAAGGGCAGGTTACAGTTGCCGGAGAAACTATTTTGGCTCATTTGGGAGGTAAACAGGCGAAATGAAAAATAACGATTCCACAAATCAAATCAAGGAAAATGGCGACGGCCTATTGATGAGGAAAAGCGCGACTCTGGCCAAATTTTTGCCCAGCACGATTACAATTTCCGCTCTTTGTTTTGGCTTAACCTCCATCAGATTAGCATTGTTTTATAGCTGGGAGTTAGCCGTATTGTGCATATTCGTGGCGGCGTTGCTGGATGCTCTTGACGGCAAAATCGCGCGTTTGCTGGGCCAATCTTCACAGTTCGGGGCCGAATTGGACTCTCTGTCAGATTTGGTGTGCTTTGGCGTCGCTCCGTCCATAATTTTATTTCTTAAGTCCGTTCATATGCTAGGAAGCGCCGGCTGGGGAGCATGTATGTTCTTCAGCGTATG
>JAISOD010000023.1 GCA_031275895.1 Holosporaceae bacterium
ACGTCATAGATCTTTGCCACTTCGCTAATACCGTATTTGCAAGCCGCAATTATTGCCTCCAACTTCCTCGAAATAAGCGCATCCTTACCTAATTTCTTCAATTCTTTCTGCGCTGATTCTAATAACTCATCACTTATATAACTAGATTTCCTCGACATAAAAACTCCTTAATAAATACTCGAAAAGTATAACAATAATGACAAATCATTACAAACCCTTATGGATACTTAATAACGGGAAATGGTATTATTTCGGCAATTTTAAAAAATCTCTAGTAAGGAAAACGTCTTATTATATAATTTGGCCTTGCAGAATTGGTCATTTTCGTCATTTTGGGCGTTATTTCATTAAATAAAGAATCTAGTTTTTCGTCGATGGTCATGGAACGATCCATTTTATCTAAGAATTCTGTTGGTATTCCAGTTAATACCATAACGGAATCTATACCAACTGCGTTTGCCCCGACTATATCCGTCCAAGGAGTGTCTCCGATCATGGCGATTTTTTCATCTGGAATACCGCCTACCATGGTTTTAGCATATTCAAAAATTTCTCTAAAAGGCTTACCAAAATAGACCGCTTTGCCGCCGAGCTTTTCATAATAGGATCCGATGCACCCTTGCGTTACTATAGGATAGCGACGTCTGGTATGATCCAAAGTTCCAGGAGCGAAAATATCAGGATTGGCCACCAGAAGAATCTTATTTTTTCCAAGACATATCTCCAATTGGCGAGCAAATTCGGAAAAACCTCGTCGCCCCTGACTATCCTTAAGCTTATGCCAGTCATGATCAAGTATGTCCTCCAGGTTTACGGGATTATTGAACTCGTCCAGAACGTCGTCCATCCTGACCGCGCCGTACGAAATTCTAGGCACTCCCAAATACAAGAAATCCGCGCTTTCGTAGTCGTCAGTTTTTTTTAGATGAGAACCTTGAAAAATTCCTTCGTTTCCCATAAATATGCACTTGACCGTTTGCGCTTCCATCCCTATTTTCTCGTAGAATTCTTTTCGCCTATTCACAATTACATGATGCAAAAACTCGCCTGACGTTATGAATTTGTCGTAGTGCACCTCCTCGATCATACCTCTTTGACTATATCCGACCTTGGCGTCTTCTGATACTTGCGTTGAATTGGATAAAATTATTATCCTCTTCCCGCTGCGACGCAATTTTTCTAAAGTTTGGAGAGCTCGTTCGAACAATGCCGCTCCGTCGAACAGTACGCCGAAAACATCTACCAAAAGCGCGTCATAGCGTTCCGCAACGGACATTACGCTTCCTTCTATCTCCATAACCTACCTTCCTATTCAACAGCGCAAGATAACCAACACTAAGCTACTCGCAATTTCTTGTATTTTATCCTATGAGGAATTATTTCGCTAATTTTCAAACGTTTCATTTTATCATCTTCGTAGGCGGTGAAATCTCCCTGGAACCATTCCACTCTCCCCTCATTTTCAAAGGCTAGAATATGTGTAGCTATTCTATCCAAAAACCAGCGATCATGGCTAACAACGATTGCGCAGCCGGCAAAATCCAGCAGCGCATCCTCCAAACTTCGCAGCGTATCCACGTCCAAATCATTGGTTGGTTCATCCAGTAGTAGAACATTCGCGCCAGATTTCAGCATTTTTGCCAAATGCACGCGATTACGCTCGCCGCCGGACAATTGGCCGATGCGCTTTTGTTGATCAGTCCCTCTAAATCCAAAGTGCGCAACGTAGGCTCTACTGGGAACTCTCCTTTTTCCCAATTCCAGCTCATCCAGCGAATCTGATATTTCCTCCCAGACAGTTTTCGCGTCATTCAGAGCGTCTCTGCTCTGGTCGATGTAGGCTATCTTCACGGTTTCGCCGATCTTTACCGATCCTTTGTCTTGAATTTCCCTACCGCTTAATATTTTCAACAAAGTGGACTTTCCAGCTCCATTAGCTCCGATGATTCCAACAATGCTTCCAGGAGGAATATCACAGCATAAATTTTCAAAAAGCACGTTTTCTCCAAAGGATTTTCCCAAGGATTCCATTTGAATAACAAGCTCTCCCAAGCGCGGTCCAGAAGGAATATATAATGTCGACGTGTTGTAGGATTTGGATGCTTCCTGGGCCAACATTTTGTTATAGTCGGCGATTCTGGCCTTGCTTTTTGCATGACGTGCCTTGGGAGACTGCCTTATCCACTCTAATTCCCTGGACAAAAACCTCCTGCGTTCCGTTTCTTTTTTGTCCTCCTGTTCGATTCTTTTCTGACGCTCGTTCAGCCAGGCAGAATAATTCCCTTCAAATGGATATGTGCTTCCGCGATCAAGCTCCAATATCCATCCTGCGACGTTATCCAGAAAGTATCGATCATGGGTGACCAGCACGACGGTTCCCCTATAATTTTGCAGATACTTCTCCAGCCATGCCACCGATTCTGCGTCCAAATGATTGGTGGGCTCGTCCAACAGAAGCAAATCTGGCTTCTGCAACAATAATCTACAAAGAGCAACTCTCCTTTTTTCTCCTCCTGATAAATTCAAGACCGATGCGTCTGGATCCGGACAGCGCAGAGCGTCCATTGCCATTTCAACGGTGCGATTTAGATCCCAAAGTCCCTGAGCGTCTATTTTCTCCTGCAATTCAGATTGGCGAGCTATAAGCTCGTCCATTTCCTTATTAGTCATATCTTCCACAAATTTTGCAGATATGGATTCGAATTCATCCAGGATAGCTTTTTTTTCTTCCAGAACAGATATTATATTTTCAAAAACAGTAGCGTTTTTGTCCAATTCCGGCTCCTGCGGCAGGTATCCGACTGTTGCTCCACTGGCCAACCAAGCTTCGCCATTAAAATTTGCGTCCAAACCGGCCATTATTTTCAAAAGCGTAGATTTTCCAGCACCGTTTCCGCCAATGACGCCAATTTTGGCGTCCGGATTAAAGGAAAGCCAAGTCTCCTTTAAAATTTGTTTACCGCCTGGATAGATTTTTGAAACTCCCTTTAGGACGTAGATATATTGATAGGAAACCATGCCTGCCTACGCTATTTTCAAAAGTTTTGCGGACTTCAGGGCTCGAATATTTTTACATCCTGTACAGAACATCGCCGTTTTTAATTCTAATGTTAACGACTCAACAAAATTTTCGCATTCTACGCGCGATTTCACTATTCTACGCAAAAAATCCGACGCATTTCCGCACATATCCGCCCCCAACGCCAAAGCCTTAGCCATGTCGACGCCTGTTCTTACGGCGCCGCTGGCGATTATTTTAGCCTCCAGCTTCTCCGGAATGGAACTGAGGCATTCGGCGGTGGAATTCCCCCAATTTAAAAAAGCATTGGAAGAATGGCGAAGAACGACGTCGTTAGTTCTGGAGCTTTCTATGGCGCTCCAGGAAATTGATCCGGTTCCGGCGACGTCAATGATCCGCACTCCAACGTCGCACAGTTTTTTCGCCAAAGAAGCGGAAATTCCGTAGCCCACTTCCTTGATTCCGACCGCAACTTCCAATGCCGAGCAAATTCTTTCAATTTTTTTTAGCAAATTAGAAAAATCCGTATTTCCCTCAGGCTGGAATACTTCCTGCAGCGGATTAATGTGTAAAATCAACGCATCTGCGTCAATCATATCCACGGCCCGTCTACACTCGTCAACTGAATATCCGTAGTTCAGTTGAACCGCGCCAAGATTCGCAAATAGCAATACATTTGGCGCGTAATTTCTTATTTTAAAAGATTTTTCCAGCGACTTGTTTACGATGGCAATACTTTGACTTCCCACGGAAAAACCAATATTAAAATCATTGGCGAGTTCTGCAAGTCCCTTGTTGATTTTTTCACTTTTGTCTCCGCCTCCCGTAATGGGCGAAATCATGAGCGGCATATGCATTTTATGCCCCAAAAATTCCACAGAAGTGTCTACTTCAGCGAAATCCATTTCCGGGAGAGCATTGTGCTCAAACCGATAATCATCTAAACCGGAATTCGCTGTAGAGCGAACGCCATCTTCGAAAATTAAGGCCAGATGCTCGTCTTTCCTGCGGACTGCCGAATGATCGATCACGTTGCTTCTCTTTTTATCATGTCTGCGTCGAACATTATGACGCCAAGATCAGAGGATTGCATTTTCCTCAGCTTATCCAGCAATCTCATGGCGACATTTTCTTTTTTTAGTTGATCTTCCACAAACCACGTCATAAAACACTGGCTTTGGTAGTCTTTTTCGGCAACCGATACTTCATAAACGGCATGAATTAGAGAACTCGTCCGCTGCTGATGTCTAGCGAATTCTTCAAAGATATGCAAAGGAGCGCGCCATTCCTGCTTCGGCGCAGTCAATGGCAGAAATTTTATTTTTGCGCCGCACTGCTGCAAATATCCATAGATTTTCATAGCCTTACGAACGCTTTCCTCCGCCTGCAACATCATCCAGCGCGAACAACCATCCAATCCCATCTCTCTGAAAACGGCAGACATTGCCAAATATGTGTAAGAAAAACATAATTCTTCATTTATCTGCTTGTTTAATAAATCAGAGGATCTTTTTCCAAGAGTTGTGCTCATATTACCAGACTCCCATCTTACAAAAACTATCGCACAATCGATAATGCCAATAGAAAATCCAAAAAACAACAAATAAATGATAAATTATTGAGGAGCGCCCTGCAAAAAGCCAACTACACTCTTAGATAGTGCAGTCTTTTCATTTCTTTGCGAGCTTCGCTGACGCTGTCCAATATTATCCCACAGGCAAAACTTAGGAATGAAATCATCATCATACCAGATGAAAGCACCGCTGTCGGCAGTCTTAGTACTACGCCGCTTTTTAGAAATGTTAGAATTACAGGAAGAGCAATGCAGCAGGATAGCAGAAATAAAATCAAAGCAATCGTTCCGAAAAAAAACATTGGGCGCGTTTCTTTCAATAATCTGATTATGCTGAACAAAATTTTGAATCCGTCTCTAATCGTATTCAATTTACTGTATGAATTTTTAGGCCTTTCCAAATATGTAGAATCTACTTCGGCAAACGGAATAGACAACGTCAGAGCATGTATTGACAACTCAGCCTCTATATCAAAGCCGCTGGCGGCAATGGGAAATGTTTTTACAAAACGTCGTGAAAATGCGCGATATCCGGAAAAAACATCTGTAAATGTGCTATTGAACAGGATTTTTAGCATGAAATTAAACAACCTATTGCCAATTTTATGACCGTTGCGGAAGGCTTTCTCGGATTTCTCCTTCCTCACTGCCACCACCATATCGACTTTTCCATTAATCAATAGATTAATCATTTTGGGAGCGTCCTCCGAAGCATAGGTAGAATCTCCGTCGGCGATTACATATATGTCCGCATCGATTTCCGAAAACATTTTACGCACCACGTTGCCTTTTCCACGATTTCGCTCTGATACGACCACTGCGCCGGCTTTTTCCGCAGCCTTTGCCGTATCGTCTTCCGAACCGTTGTCGTAAACGTAAATCGTCGCGTTCGGAAGTTGTTTCTTGAATGAAACAATCACGTCGGCAATTGTACCTGATTCGTTATAGCATGGGATTAGAACTGCTATTCTAAAATAATTGCCCTGATGATTTTTCGCAAAATTAATATTCATTGATTCCATGGAATCTCTACTAAAAAAACCGCCACTGGAATATTGCGCAAAAATGGTTAATAAATTTATAATAGCCGAACGTTTATATTCTTTCGAATGTCATGGCTACGCCCTCTCCTCCTCCTACGCAGAGAGTAGCCAAGCCGCGACCGACGTTTTTTGCATTCATGGCGTTTAGAAGAGTCGTCACTATGCGAGCCCCGCTGGCTCCTAGCGGATGTCCCAGAGCGCATGCTCCGCCAAAAATGTTGACCTTTGCCGCGTCTATGTGCAATTCCCTCATGGCCGCCATGGGAACCACTGCGAATGCCTCGTTGATTTCGAATAAGTCCACGTCTTCAACTGACCAATTGGATTTTTGCAAAACGCTCTTGATAGCTCCAACTGGAGCAGTGGCAAATTGCCGCGGAGATAGTGAAAAACAACTTTGAGCAACAATGCGCGCCAGCGGAGTTGCCTTCAATTTTTTAGCCATCGATTCTTTCATTAACAAAACAGCAGCGGCGCCGTCCGATATGGAACTGGCAGAAGCGGCGGTTATGGTTCCATTTTCCCTAAATGCCGGCTTTAGATTTTTCATTTTCTCTATGTTGGCCGAAAATGGAATTTCATCTTCTTCTACCAAAATATCGCCTTTTTTGTCCTTGACCACAATATTCACGATTTCATTTTTTACAAAACCGCTCTTCATCGCTTGACGCGCTTTTAGAAACGAATCCATTGTATATTTGTCCTGATCATCCCTAGAGAAAGAATACTTGGCAGCCGTATCTTCAGCGAAGTTGCCCATGACGCATTTATCGTAAGCGTCCAGCAATCCATCGTTTAGCATGTGGTCTTTCAATACTCCATCGCCAAACCTGTAGCCAAATCGCGCTTTTTCTAGCAGATATGGCGCGTTGGTCATGCTTTCCATTCCGCCGGCGATTACAATTTCGTCTTCGCCGGCTAAAATGGCGTTTCTGGCCAGCATTATCGCCGCCATGCCAGACCCGCATATTTTATTTACGTTTATACAGTGAATAGATTTGTCCAGACCAGCGCCTATGGCCGCTTGGCGCGCTGCAGATTGCCCAAGACCTGCCGACAATACGCATCCCATATAGAGGCTATCTATTTCAACGCTTAAATTTTCTGCAATCTTTTTGATAACAGTCGCGCCTAGCTCCATGGCCGTTAACGATTTCAATTTTCCATTAAACGCGCCCAGCGGAGTTCTAAAAGCTGAAGCAATAACAACAGAATTCATTCGCTTGCCCTCGTCAATAACATTATAATCTTTCTTATAAAAGATAAATAAAATATAAATTAAAAATATAATAGTTCTAATAAAACTGGCCAGCTTTTTCTGAACTAGACCTGCCATACGCAAGCATATATAATTCTAGCCGATTATGGAGATGAACTAAAAAAATGTCTGGACACTCTCAATTCAAAAATATCATGTACAGAAAGGGCATACAGGACGCTAAAAGGGCGAAAATTTTTTCTAAAATATCCAGAGAAATCACCGTCGCCGTTAAGGAGGGAGGAATAGATCCTGAAAGCAACACGCGATTGAGATCTGCCCTGCTGAGCGCTAGATCTGAAAATATGCCCAGGGACAACATCGATCGCGCCATCAAGAAGGCTCTTGGAGCAGGAACAGGCGCTGATTATCAGAGCGTAAGATATGAGGGATACGGACCTGGCGGCGTTGCCGTAATAGTCGAAGGTCTCACCGACAATAAAAATCGCACGGCTCCTGAGGTTAGATCGGCGTTTCTAAAATTCGGAGGAAATCTCGGAGAAACTAACAGCGTTAGCTTCCAGTTTGATCATGTTGGCTATGTTCTCTACGAGAGAAAAGTTGCTTCGGAAGAAGATATGTTCGAGGCGACAATAGAAGCCGGAGCAGATGATTTGTCGTCAACAGACGAGTTTTTCGAGATTACCTGTTCGCTGGAAAATCTATCATCCCTAAGAGACGCGTTGACAAAAAAGTTTGGAGATCCCCTAGAAGCGAAAGTCATCTGGAAACCGAAAAATTTTATCACTTTGAACGGCGACACGGCAAAAACTTTGCTAAAATTGATCGAAACATTGGAAGACAATGACGATGTGCAATCCGTCACCTCCAACTATGAACTTCCGGAAGGATTTTCTCTATAATTTGAATCTAAGCGGAAGATCAAACCGCCTTTTCAATCTGCGAAAAGCTCAAGTCGACGTTCGTTGGTCTTCCAAAAATTGAAACGGCAACCTTCACGCGTTCCTTTTCGTTGTCGACGTCATCTATAACGCCCTGGAAAGACGCAAAAGGCCCGTCGCACACCATAACAGTGTCTCCAATCTCATAATCCACAGAATAACGAGAATTGCTGACGCTATCCTCCACCTTTTTCACAATTCGCTCAACTTCAGCGTTGGAAATTGGCAGCGGTTTTCCATGAGCGCCTAAAAATCCAGACACTTTTTGTATAGATCTGACCAAATGCCACGTTTCATCCGTAAGATCCATTTCAACCAAAATATATCCTGGGAAAAATTTCTTCTCGGATTTTACCTTCTCGCCTTTTTTCACTTCTATAATTTCTTCCATGGGAATTAATATTTGCCCGAACATAGAGGACAGAGAGTTTCTCTTCGCTTGATCATATATCGATTCGAGAACTTTTTGTTCAAAACCGGAATATACGTTAACCACATACCATTTCAAGGCTAATTCCCCAAAATTCTCTGTAAGCAGAAGCATACTATGCCATCTGATATAAAAAAATAAATCATGGCGCAGATAACCATGACGACGACGGCTGCCGTCATACTCATCGTTTCGGCGCCGGTCGGCCAAACAACCCTCTGCAACTCTCGCTTAACCTGACTGACAAACTCGGCTGGACTAACCATAGTTTAAACACACCTCTTAACTCTTGGCAGGGGCGAGGGGGCTCGAACCTCCGACCTGCGGTTTTGGAGACCGCTGCTCTACCAACTGAGCTACACCCCTAAACACCCATCGCCGCTGTGGACGATACTAGCATACTCTATTAAAAACTCAAATACTAAGAATTTCTGCGCAAAAACGCCGGAATCTCTAAATCCTCCTCCTGTGAACTTGGCTGAGACTCGGATTTGGAAACCACATACTCCTTTTTGGCAGTGGGAAACGGCTTCTTCATTCCGGTCAGACGCTCAAACAGCGACGGAGTCTTCCTTTTTGTCGGCTCTGCCGATTCGAAAGAGCTATTGTTTACCACTCCAAGAACCGTAGCATTTTTTTCCGGAGAAGAAGCCGCAGGCTGAACGAACACGCTGTTCCCATTAACGACTGAAGCGGTCTTTTCCAGCGGCGTCGGCTCGTCATTGTCTGGAATAATCGGGCCCATATTCCTCTCTTCATATTCTTTCTTCTGCTTCATGCCGGCGGCGTCTATGCCAGTCGCCACAACGGAAACTCTCATTCTACCGCTCATCTTTTCACTAAATGTTGAGCCGAATATAATGTTTGCCTCCGGATCGACTTCTTCGCGAATTCTATTGGCTGCTTCGTCAACTTCGTATAAAGTCATATCGTAGCCGCCGGTTATGTTTATTAAAATACCGCGAGCTCCCTTCATGGAGACGTCGTCCAGCAGCGGATTAGAAATTGCAGCTTCGGCAGCGTCAATGGCTCTTCTTTCTCCATCGGCGTCTCCGGTACCCATCATGGCCTTCCCCATTTCGCTCATGACGGTCTTGATGTCGGCGAAGTCCAAATTAATAAGGCCTGGCATTACCATGAGGTCGGTTACTCCCTGCACTCCCGAGCGTAGAACGTCGTCAGCCATTTTGAAAGCATCGGCAAACGTGGTCTTCTCGTTGGCGACTCTGAATAGGTTTTGATTGGGGATGACTATCAGCGTATCAACATACTGCTGCAGCTCCTCTATGCCTTTTTCTGCGATGCGCATGCGGTTCGTTCCCTCAAAATGGAATGGCTTTGTAATGACTCCAATGGTCAATACTCCATGCTCCTTCGCAACTCGCGCAATAACCGGAGCAGCGCCAGTTCCAGTTCCTCCGCCCATTCCGGCAGTGATAAAAACCATGTGACTACTTTTAACGTAGGACACTATTTCATCTATAACTTCTTCTGCTGCAGCTTTTCCAACATCAGGTCTAGCTCCTGCTCCCAAGCCGCTGGTAATTTCCAATCCGAGCTGAATGCGTTTTTCGCACAACGACTGCAACATCGCCTGAGCGTCCGTATTAGCAACTACGAAGTCTACGCCTTCCAAATTTGAGCGAATCATGTTGTTGACAGCATTGCCGCCGGCTCCGCCAACCCCGAAAACCGTAATCTTTGGCTTTAGATAATTGCCAGCCTCGGGAAAAGCATCGGCATTGAAAAAATCGCCCTGCATATCGCCATTCTTCTGTTTTTCAATAGCTACACCATCGGTTGCCGCCATGCAAACCCCTCCTCAAGAAGTCATCGTTTGCAGCATACAGCAGTGTCCCTCAATTTACAAGTTATTTTCAATCCAATTTAGTATTTTTTTCCAAAAGCCGATTTTTTCTCTACTATTGGCCAAAGATTTTGCTTTTGCAAAATTATAATCGTTTAGCTGCGCAAATTTGATTATGCCAAGAGCGACAGAAAAATTATTACCTATTTGTATGTCAGATCCGTCAATAAAATCTTCTATTTTTTTAAATTTAACCCTTTTATTTAAAATTCCGCTCGCGAAATCTCTCAAGCCAATCATTAGGCTGCCGCCGCCTGTTATTATCACATTGCGCGAAAAATCCGATCCGAATACAGAATTGTTGATTTTATCTCTAACAGCGGCAAGAATCTCTTCCACGCGCGGTTGAATTATATGATTTAGAGCGCTTTTAGGAATTTGTTGAAGATTTATTGTGTCGTTGTCCTCTATTACTGGAGCAAAAATCATATCCCTGTTATCCGCCATGGACGTAAACGCTGCGCCATGAAGCGTTTTTAATCTTTCGGCATTGGCAAAGGACACATTTAATCCGTAGGCGATATCGTTGGTAATATTCTTCCCTCCTAGAGAAATGACGTCGGATCCACAAAAAATGCCTTTGTAAAAAAATGCCATCGACGTAATTCCTCCTCCGAAATCTATAACAATTTGATTCTCCAGCATATCGGCTTCGTCGATTACGCTCAAGCCGGCCGCGTAGCCGGCTGCTACGATCCCCACCACATCAAGATGGCATCTCTCCAGACAAACAAATATGTTATGCAACTGCGGTTTAGTAACCGTCACAAGATTTATATTTGCTGTCAACTGATTTGCAAACATTCCCAGCGGATCTTTAACGCCGTTCATGGAATCTACGCCGTATAGCACTGGAATGGAGTGAATTACCTCGCGATTCTGATCAATTTCTTTATCGCAGTTGCTGAACATGTAAAGCAAGTCATCCTCTGTTATGATCCTCCCTCCGAGCTTTAGAGTCATGCTAATAATTTTAGATTCGACATTTTTACCGGAAATGCTTACGTATGCAGATTGAGCTCTGAAATTCGCCATTTTTTCAGCGCTTTCTACTGCTTGTGCCACTGATCTTTCAACTGATTCCATGTCAATTATTACACCGGACCTTACTCCGGAGCATAAGCAATATCCGATTCCCAGTATTTTAAAACTATCGCGATCGCCGATGTGCGCAATAAAACAACATACTTTTGTGCTTCCGATATCTATCGTCGTAATAGTGCTATTTTTTTTCATTCCCGCTCGTCGACTTCACATCTTCGCGAGATGCTTTGCTGATAATTACCCTATCCAGCATTCTTAGATCTATGGTGGATATATCTTCGTTGAAAAATCCGCTGCTATCCGATATTTCCTCTAGAATTCTCATGGCGTTACTGACTCCTTTCTCTGGAAGCTTCACCGTAATTCCTTTGTTAATTTTCATATTCCAACGCCTTTTCCCAATTCTAATGGCAAAGACCAGCTGCTTGCGTAGTAACGGAAATTTTTCAATGCAATCTAAAAATCGCGCGGCTTCTTTTTCCGCTCCTTCGCCAATTACTATGGGAAGATTGCTGAAGTTTCCGATGCCGTCGTTTTCTAGAATTTTTCCGTCGGCGTCCACCAAGTATAATTTGTGCTTCAGCTGAAAAATGGCGATGGGAATTCTTTCGGAGACCATTACGTATATTTTGTCCGGCAGTCTTCTTTGAACCACCGCAGAGCGAATCCAGGCGATATTTTCCAGGCGTTTTTTTACTGTTTCCAGCGATGGCGCCAGAATATTGCTCTTGTATCTCAATCCAGAAGTTTTTAGCAGAAGGATATCAGAGACTCGTTCATTACCATCGAATTCTATTTTTTTTATGCAAAAAACGTCGTTTTTGCTTTTTAGAATTTTGTCCCAGTTAAAATAAACTCCGCCCGCGATTGCGCCCAAAAAAGCCACAAAAAGGAAAAGATCGTTTTTTAGTAGAAATATTACGTATCGTAGCACGCTTTCTCTATAATCCATTGAACCAATTGAGCGAAAGGAATGCCGACAAATTCCGCTTGCTCCGGTACGAAGGAAAACGGCGTCATTCCCGGCTGAGTATTTAGCTCAAGAATATATAGCTCCTCGGTTTTATCATTGTAGCGAAAATCAGATCTGGAAACTCCCCGACATCCGATGATTTTATGAGCCTTCATGGCTGTTTCCAGAACCTCGTCTCTCACCTTTGGCGAAATTTTAGCAGGAATTTCATGCAGCGAACGTCCAACGCTGTACTTGCTGTCGTAATCCAAAAATCCTGAGGGCACAATCAGATTCGTCACCTCCAGTGGTCTATCGTCTAGTACTCCAACCGTTAATTCCAATCCAGGAATATATTCTTCTACCAAAATCTCGCCATTTTTATACTGCCAATCGATGGAACTTAGCGCTTTTTGGTCTCTTATGATGCGAACATGGACAGAAGATCCTCCGTCCACCGGTTTTATGACAAATGGATACTCCATAGCTGGACATTCTCTGAATTCATTCCAGAAAGTCGTAAATCCAGTTGGAACGCGGAGGCCATTTTTCGCAAACGCTTCTCGGGAGGCGCGTTTATCCATAGCTACAGATGAAGCCATTACTCCGGAATGGGTATATGGAACTTTTAGCAAATTCATAAGGGCTTGAATATTTCCATTTTCTCCACTACCGCCGTGAAGAGCATTTAGCACGCAGTCGGGACTCTCCCTTCTGATGTAAGAAATCAACTGCTCCGCGTTTCCGGAAAAATCGAAATCACCGTAGACATATCCTAATTCGTCAAGAGCTCTCATGTAATTTGTAGCGCTAACAAGAGACACTTCGCGCTCAGGAGAATCGCCGCCTTTTAGAACGCATATTTTTCGGTATTTTCTTTCCGCAACGTTAATCATTAGCTATTTATCACCTAAGCGAATTATTTCCCATTCCAGCCGAATGCCAGAATTTTCAAACACCTTCTCTATTACTTTTTCTCCGAGAGTTTCTATATCCTCCGGAGTCGCATTGTTTTCGTTCACTATAAAATTACAATGCTTGTCCGAAATAGCAGCTCCGCCGAATCTCATGCCGCGACACCCTGCCGCCTCTATGAGTTCCCATGCATTCTTTCCTTTTGGATTTTTAAAGGTAGAGCCGCAGGTTTTAATATTTGTCGGCTGATTGCTGGAGCGCTTGGACAACAGCTGCTTGATCTTTCTATCAATGGAATAATCGATGTTCGGGATTCCTCTAAACCAGGCGCGAGTCACAATTAGCTCGTCCGAGATCCCTGAAGTACGATATCCAAAGCCCATATCGCTAGCCTTAAGCCATTTTATCTGGCCAGATAGAGTTACAATTTCGCATTCTATCAGTGCGTTAGCTATCTCAGATCCATGGCAACCGGCGTTCATTTTTACTGCTCCGCCTATTGTTCCCGGTATGCCTATTAAAAATTCGAGACCGCCTAGTTCGCGATCCGTCGCTGCAGCAGACAATTCTCCGCAATGAACCGCCGCTCCAACTTCCAAAATATCGTTCTCAACAAAGATTTTTTTAAACCAATCGCCCAGTATTATCACAATGCCTCTGATTCCACTACTGCGAATCAATACATTGGACATGGCCCCAAGAACGGTAATCTTCGTATCGTCTCGAATATTTCGCAAAAATCCGATCAGATCATCCATATCTTCCGGAATAAAAAGGATCTCCGCTAAACCGCCGGTACCAAACCAACACCTTTTTCCGAGACTTACTCTTTCCTGCAATAGACCGCGAACCTGCGGAAGGCTGGCCAATACTGACGCCATTTTACTCTC
>JAISOD010000076.1 GCA_031275895.1 Holosporaceae bacterium
TTAGATACCAGCATAAAACCGATGTTTGTAATGCCTTTGCTGCGGGTGTTCCTCAATATTCTGTTCATTTTGGCTACTGTGCTTGAGGAAAAATTAAAGTCGCGACCGGTGCGGAAAAAATGGACGCATTTGTGTTCTTTAGCGTCTATTTCGTTATCCTCCGACGTATATCCATCATCCGGCAGATACTGTTTTTCGCATCCGCAACAGATTATGAAGCCGATTATCGCCGCGCCGTACAGTTTTATTATCTTTGGCATGTTTAACCCCTAACATTATCTAATCATAAAGCCAGCGCTGTGCCTTCTCTTGATATTCTTATGGAATTTTCGCGTAAGAATAGATTCGAGAGGGGAATACATTCTTGGAACCATGTCCACCGGAGTTTTTAGCTGCTTGGAGGACGGCTTTACGATGTATGGCGTTATGATTATGATGAGCTCCTTTTCCGTTAGATTGACGTCTGAGTTTCGAAATAGATGTCCCACAAGAGGCAGGTCTGCCAAAAACGGAGTTTCGTAGGAGGAAGAACTCTTGTTCGTCTGTATCAATCCGGCGATGGCCAAGCTTTGCCCGCTGCCAAGTTCTACCGTCGTTTCGGCTTCTTTGGTGGTCAGGGACGGTATGCCGGACGTGCTATTTTCGAAAGAGACAGTACTTACCACCGGTTTAACGGTGATATTGATTCTATCTTCCGATATGACGATGGGCGTAAACTCAATGGACGTGCCCCAGGACTTGAATTCAGTTGTGTTGGAGTCTGTGCCCGATTGCTTTACCTCGTATCCTTGCTCTCCGCCGGATTTAAACGTAGCTGTTTTTCCGGATAGCGCGATCAAAGTTGGTTCCGCCAAAACTAATGCGAACGATTCGCTGGCTAACGCCTCTATAAGAGCGGAAAGTCCAGTAGATTTCCCTCCGTGTACAAGCCAACGTCCTCCGGCGAGCGTTTTCCCCATAATCCCGCTCTGCTCCGTGACTGCCGTCTGTACCGCCGAAATTTCTGTGGCAAACGCTGGAAAAGCTTGGCCGTCGCCGTGCGTAAATCCGTAGGTTAGGCCGGAAACGTCCTTGCTATGAGATAACACTCTCCAGTTTATGCCGAGGCTTTTGGTTAAATTTCTAGACACCTCGGCTATCTTTACCTTCAGCATAACCTGTGTTGCCGTTTCAATGGACAATTTGTTGATTATTTTTCCAGAATCGACGAATCGGCCAATTATATCCTGCACATCCGAAGCAACTTCCGGAGAAGGAACTTTTCCCATCAGGATTATGGAATTGTCCACAGAAACTATGCTAATTTCTAGGCCTGGATACATTTTGTTGATGGCTTCCCTCATGGTTTTGAGAGGGTAAGTGACCTTTATCCGATAATCGGCGATTATGGCGCCACCCTTGCCGTGCACCACCAGCGGAGTAACGCCCGGCGCCAATCCCATCAGGTATAGAGAGCTGTCGTTCAGCATATCTACGTCTGCCACTTCCGGATTAGGGATAAAAATTTCCTGCGGTTTGCTTTTTAGCTTAATAAAGTTTACGGAATTGACCTCAATAACCTTCTCGCTACTGCCGGATCGGCGATTTATCTCGGCCTCCTGTTTATCGGCGTCTTTTTTAGCGTCTTTGTCCTTTGTGCTTCCTCCGTCATTCTCGGCGGTTTGTTCGTTCCCGATATCTTGATCCAGGAGCTTTAATTTCGGCGCCGCATCTGCTATATCAACCAAAACAAGACACGTCAACGAGACCAAACCTACAAAACTACTATTCTTCATACCACACTCTCCACATCCGTACGAATGCTACAAAACTATTACCCCAACCGTGTCCCACAAGCTTCTTTTTACCTTCACTTCTTCCTTACTTTAGCGCTATGCGGCGAAGACGATCCGGATACTCCGCCGCCTATGCCGGCGGCTGATTCAGATCCATCTCCGCCAGAGCCTAACTTTTCGCCGTTGCTATCGAACTCTACTTCATTGGGGGTTAATTTTCGGTATAATCTGACCAATCTTTTCTCAGGCTCCTCTTCCCCAACTGCTTTGCCGCTGACAAACTCTAGTTTCCCAGTATTTGGGGGCCTCTTTGCTTTTTTTACGAGGGTTTGGGCTTCAAGGGCTTTTTCGCCGGACGCGTCGGTAGGAGCTTCAGTAGCAACCTCGACGAAGCCCTTGTCGTTGAGGGAATTTATATTCCTTATGAGCATATCCAGCCCTCTTTCTTCCGCTTCTTTCGCCTCTTTAGCAGACACTATAGCTTGAGCCGCGCTTTGCTTGTTCATCTCCATGATGTGTTGCAGTACGGTATCTCGAGTAAGCATATCTTCGCTTTCATCGATTTCTTTGCCGGCCTCTTCTTCGGAAATTATCTCTTCTTGATTGCGTATTGATAATGTGACGCCGCCGTTGCCCAGCTGCTTCAGCATGACGTCTACTAATTCTTCCCGAATCTCCAGCGTGACGTTTTTAGGCAATAGCAGTCCTCCAACCGCCGATCCGAGATATATGTTTCCCAGCAATCCGCCGTCTTTCTTCTCCCCATTTCCCGGCTTTTTTTCAAACTTAGTAATGCCGTCTATGGCCAATATTTTTATGGCCACATATTTATGGCTTTTTACTCTATCTCCCCTCTGTTCCATGATAAGTACATCCACGATGTTGCCAGGTTCCATCATGCTGGAAGAGCTGGCCGTTTTCTGATCTATCGGGAAAGTTATTGCTCTCATTCCTTTTTTAACAAATTCTGCTTTGCGCTCCTGCTCTTTCTTTAATTTTGCTTCCTGTTCTTTTTTGAGGGCTTCTTCTTTCTTTTTACGTTCTTCTTCCGCTTTTTTTACAGGATCGTCGTTGGTTAACATGCGTATGGTTAGCGGAATTCCTGCTGGAATATCATTTGCGGCCCACATTTTCATAGCATTGCCGTAATCTGCGCCATTGTTTAGGGCGACGCCCTGCTCGTCCTTAGCTATAAAGTACGATTGCAGAGCCGCTTCAGGCCACTTTTTCCAAGAAAGATCATCCATTTGTATCTTTTTATCTTTTTTAATGTCCTTAGCGACCATCAGCACCTGAACATCTTTTGCTTTTCTGACTTCTTTGGCCATCAGTGGAATATCTGGCATAGACAGTTCCTTCATGGACGTTTTTTTATCGGGAGACGCGACGTTGCTAGGTCCAAACATAAGTCTGACTACGACGGTGATTACAAGAGCTATAACGGCTGATACCGCTATTGGAAGAGTATTAGTTTTTTCTTTCATACTGCCACCTAAGCACTTAATCTCTCAACTATCACACAAAAACCACCGCACGATAATGCTACTCCGTATGGTATTTCCTGCTTCATCGCGTTGGCGACGTACCGTTTTAGCGCCACCATCCTTCTGTCGATCCTACTCAATGAAAGTAAAGCAATATTTAAAAAAAATGATTTATGTTGATTTTTATTTAAAATATATAGCGAAACTACCATTTTTCTTCGCCAAAAAAAAATTTGTCGGCTGAAAATTAGGTAGAAAAGCGGCACTATCACGCCGCCAATGGAAATGCCCAACAAAAATGCCGGCACATTATTTTCAGAAAACAGCAATAGAGGGCAAAGCAATTTTATGTCACCTCCGCCAATTAAATTGTATCTATTGAAAATCCAGGC
>JAISOD010000014.1 GCA_031275895.1 Holosporaceae bacterium
CGTCTCATTTACAAGCAATTTCTGGCCAGCGAATCCTGCGTTGAAGTGGCGCGTTTGCTCAATAAACTGGGACACAGAACGAAAATCAAAAAGCTCAAAACCGGAGAAATTTTTGGCGGGCTGATGTTTGAACGCAAAGCCGTCCAGCGCATCCTGAAAAATCCGTACTACAAAGGATGCGTTACGCATAAAGGGGCTGTGTATCAGGGCGAGCACGAAGCAATCATCGACGAAGAGACCTGGAACGCAGCGCAGGAAATTTTCAAGAAAAATGCAACCGGACAAAGAAAGCCACGCTACATGGCTCCCTCATTTCTGAGGGGAATTATCCACTGTAGTTGCGGCGCGTTAATGAGGCATGGCTGTTCCAATAATCATGGCCTCATATATCGCTACTACACGTGCCTAAATCACTTGAAATACAAGACTTGCCAGTCGCCTCACAAGAATGTTCCTGCAGAGCCTGTGGAGCAGAGTATCATCGACGAGGTTTTCAAAATTATCAGATCGCCAGAAGTCGTCGTAAACATGAATCGATTGGCCGAACAGCGTAATGATCTGAAAAAAGAAGATCTCATGCTGGCTCTGAAAAACCTGAACGAAGCCTGGAATTATCTCTATCAAGCAGAACAGGAGAAGATCGTCCGAATGCTCGTCGATTCCGTCGAGATAAAAGAAAACGGCATTAAGCTACATCTGAATTTAGACGGCTTCGATGATTTATTTGTGGAGCTGGCTAATTAAGCCATAGGTAATGATTGCGATGATGTTGCAGTTCATTTGCATATTGCTGATTTACAGGATAGATACGGCCTATTTGGGGCAATTTGTGTAGAATTTAGCGTTAGAGCGAAACAGATGTATAGGAGTTTTTCATGGCTAAAAATTTAAGCAAAGAAGTCTTCATTCCGCTAAAAATCGACATGAGAGTTGGACGCAGACCCAACATCATCAAACCCGACGACTACTTTGCAAGAACGCATCTCATGAAACTGCTTGTCAGGGCTCGTATTCTCGAAGACCAACTGACAAACGCCTCCGAAATCTCCTACGCCCAATTCTGCCTGCAACATAAAATCTCCCAACGATATCTCCGCTCGCTCATCTCTCTGAACAACTTGAGCCCAAAAATAAAGAAGGCCATCGTTGAAGGCTACGTCCCCAAGCACCTCAGCATCCAGGATATCACAAATTGTAGGTTCTCTTCGGTGTGGAATGAGCAGGAGATGTGGTTCTTCAATAAAAACTCAGATGATGTATAATAGAGTCGTTGCAAAAGCCTCTGAAAGCCCCTCAGCTTCAGGCGTGAAAAACGCCTTTTGCAACAACTTTAATAGTATTCAATTTTGGATGAATTATGAGGTGCTGTAGCTAAAATGCTGGAAAATCAGCCACTATAAAAACCAGAACTAACACTTGCATGATTCTTCAAAACGCACAAAATCTCACCAAGATATACATGCGTTCTGATATCAGTAAATAGCCTGATCTCGAGGACAAAAAGAAACATTTGGACGGATATATTCCGAAACTTCTGAGTGTACAGGATATCATTAATTGTAGATTTTTTTTTGACATAAAGTGAGCGGGAGAGGCAATTTTAATTTGCTTAAAAAATATTTTGCATATTTCAAAATTTTAACTTCTAAAAAATATTTTCTCTATATTATCGCTAAATAAATGTACTTAAAAAAAGCTGATTGGTTTGGAAGAAATGAGGTATTCATGGAAATTTTACAGAAAATTTTAATGATTATGACAGCGGCTGTAGTTGCCGGAAGTATGAGTGTAAATGGTATGCTTGGTCCGCCAGCACAAGTGGTAGCACCGCTTGCTGGAGCTTACTATGCTGGAGCAGTTCCTCCTCCACATATGAGTTTAATCGCTGGACTTGTACCTCCAGCGGATATAGATGTGTTTGATGCTTCTACGCTTACTGCAGTATCTACTCAAATCTTTCCAGTTGGTGCTTTTGGAGCTAACGTAGGCGGCAATCTACCTGTTGCAGCTGTTATAGCTGAAATGGAAGCTCTTTTTAATAGTGCTTATCCAAATGATGGCAGAATCGGCGGCCATATAGCTTTAGCAAGAGTCGTTTTTGAGACTAACAATGTAGCTGGAAACAATTCTAGAAATTATGTATATCCTATTCCATACGTCTTTGTATCTGGAATAAATGGAGCATCTGCAATCGTACGGTGGCAAAACTATTTTTTATGGGTGGGGCTTGGGCTTGGGTTTGCTCAGAATTTATTTAATGCAATTTATGATGTATCTCTACCAAGACCAATTTATACACGCCTTAAAGGAATAGGAGATTATTTATTTTTATGCTTACTAGATGGTCAGAACCAATTTTACTCGCATACGGAAAGATCTGCTATTCTTTGCCTTTTGTATGATATCGCAAATTCACTTGAAGATGCCGCCATTGCACTTGCTGGGCAGATAGCCCCCGGAAACGCTGTACAGAACATAGTAGTACAGATAAAAATAGCAGCTAATTACGTTTGTCAACATTGCCAAAACTTTTTAAATGGAAGAGCTTTTGTGTTTCCAATGAATATATTTCCCAATCCCCAATATCCATTTCCAAATGTTGCACAAAATAGAGTAAACAGACCACCCGGACAGCCTGTCCTTTTTAACTCTCAAGCTCAAGGTGGCGGCACTATATTTGCTACAATTGCTCATCTACAGACGAAAAGTACATGGGCAGTACCAATACACTTAAGAATAAGTTGGATCACTCCATTGGCTGTTCCAGGAGCACCACCACCACCTATAGGAGGTCCATTACTTGTCGGATATTGAAATCTAGCGATAGCTATTGTATAATAATCAAGAGTTTGATTTTAGGAGATGCATTATGAGAAACATTTTATCTGTAGTTAGTGTGTTGTTTTTTAGTTTGTCGGAATTGGCTAGCATGGAAGGAATAGTAATGAATGACTATTATAAACACGATTTGATTCAGAATGATTGCTTTGATCAAATATACAATCAACGGTACCCAGAAGCAGTTGAGATCTTTCGGAAAGCCATATCTACTAGTCCTTGTTCGTTATCAGGGGGGCTTTTTGAAGTAGTTGTTCTTGGATTATCGGTTGGAGGCTTTTTGAAAAATGATTTAAGAAGTGATTTTGCTGGATTAACAGAGAAAACTAAAACAATCCTATTGTCGATAAAAACTGAAAATCTGATAGACGTTTTTGCTAAAATACGTAATTTTTTGCAGCAAAACGGTTTTTCAAAGTGCGAGGGATTTACTTTGATGCAAATTCGCAGCTATTTCGACGAACAATATCGGCAATACAATACGCTTACAAAAACTGGAATTCCTTTGAAAGGGATAAAGCCGATTAAAGCGTTCAAGGCTGAATAATATTTTTCATTTGTAAGAGAAAAGATTGATATTAAAATGGTCTCTCTTTTTTTGTTACTAAGCAATAGGCTTAATAAAGCAAGAAAGAATTTCGATGCTCTTAAGTCCGACAAACGATTAGCACTGGGTGAAATGCGCCAAAATACCTTCGAGCTACTCAATAATTAATTTGTAAAAAATCGTTTTTCTTTGATAATTGAAATGAGATTTTCTGTAAAGAGATATAAAAATACGGGATTGCCTAATAAATATAGGGATAGCTTTTCAAAATCCTTCAAATTTTCGTAAACTTAGCGTATCCCGATCTCTTTGAATGGTTTCCTTTGTTAATACTTGAAAATCAGCACTTTCTCGATCAATTTTCTATATTTATAAGGCAATCCCAAAAATACAGGCATGCGCAGCCAATTTTTATCAGTCAAATCCAGATACCGTGTTTAGAGTCAATGAGCAAAAGCCAAATTTTTATTGAAGTCGGCATTATTTTTTAGCATTCCATGAATTATGTGCATGATGACGCAGTGGTGACTTCAGTTTTTTCTTTTTAATACCATTTCCCACTTTAAAGTATCCAAACTGATTTTTAGAGGACTTGGGTTGCAGCCACTATCCGGCG
>JAISOD010000028.1 GCA_031275895.1 Holosporaceae bacterium
TGTCGTTGACCTTATATACGACCCCGTCTACGTCATATTCCAGGTCTGCTCGTCGCCTTTCCATATCGGAGTAAAAAGCGAAGGCTTCAGTTTGGTTTTTACAAAGCGCTACCTGAGACGAGACGGTAAAACCAAGGTTGCGAAGGAAGGCTAAGGCATCCATCTGGCAGGAAAGTTTTATATGATCAGAAACAACTGAGTAAGCGAAAAAGCGTAAATTTCTGGAAGCTGTAATTTGAGAATCCAGCTGTCTCAGCGATCCGGCGGCGGCGTTGCGCGGATTAGCAAATAGTTTTTCTCCATTTCTTTCTCTCTGATCATTTAGAAGGCTAAAATCAGATTTGAGCATAATTACTTCGCCGCGTACTTCGAGATCTTGAGGACAATTTTCTATTTTTCGCGGAACGTTGCGGATGGCAAGTATGTTAGACGTAACGTCTTCTCCGACCATACCGTCTCCGCGAGTAGAGGCTAAGCTCAGGACGCCATTTTTATAGATAATGGAAGCAGATAGGCCGTCAAGTTTTGGTTCCAGCACGAAATCAATATTTTCCACATCTGCTGATTTTCTGACCCTGGCCATAAAATCGGCAACGTCGTCTTCGTTGTATGCATTTTCCAATGATAGCATGGCGACTGAATGAGCTACTTTTTTGAATTTCGACGAGACCTTTGTCCCTACTCGATTAGATGGACTTCGGTCGCCGCGCAGTTCCGGAAACTCCTTCTCAATTTCCAGAAGTTCGTTGTAGAGCGCGTCGTACTCTGCGTCGCTTATTTTTGGATCGTCGAAGATATAGTATTGCTTAGAATGTGTTGCTAGCAGTGCAGATAGTTCGCCGTGGCGTTTCTTTTTTTCAGCGTAATCCATAACGTCTCAATATTTGCAAAAGCATTATAGTTAAATTCGTTTTTTGGTATACAATTTTTTGGATCATTGATTGCTGCCTTGTTTAATTCTGAGTTTTCAGGCAAGGAAGCGGTTGGCCGGCAAGATGGGAGCTTATAATTTCCGCTAAAAACGGCCCAAAAATGTTTTCCAAGTCTTCCCTAACGGCAATGGCTTTCTGGTATTCTTCATCAGCCAGAGCTCTTTGCAAATCTTCCATTTTTTTTCTGGCGATGTCTCCTGCGTCTGACGGAATTTCTTCCAGTATGGATTTCCAGAATTTCAACATTCGCTCGGACTCTACTTTTATGTTGATATTCCAGGCTCGCGTTGCATCAGTCTCCCTATACGTCCAAGCTTTTTCCAAAATCGAGGCGATCTCGCTATCGGAAAGACCGGAGGACGGCTTGATGATTATGGATTGCATGATGCTGGTATTTTCCTCCCGAGCCTTTACGCTGAGCACTCCATTAACATCCAGTGAGAATTCTACGATTATGCGCGGTTGTCCAGCCTGCATTGGAGGAATATTATTCAATTCAAATCTAGCCAAAGATCTACATTCTTCTGCCAAAGGCCTTTCCCCCTGAAGCACGTGAAACTTGATTCCGGTTTGATTATTCTGATAGGTGGTATACTCGCGCTTTTCAACTATCGGAATGGGCGTATTGCGATGTATTATTTTATCAACGCCGCCGCCAAAGGTTTCGATTCCAAGAGTTAAAGGAACAACGTCTATCAAAAGCGGTCCCTGCGCCGGAGAGTTATCTTTTGATTTCGCGGCCTCCTGTTTGCTTGCAACGGAATGAGCATAAATGGCGGCGCCGCGGGCGACTGCTTCATCTGGATTTATGTCGTCAAAAATTTTCGTTCCAAAATGAGTCGCCACATGCTCTTTCAGCAGCTGTATTTTTGTCATTCCTCCCACTAAAACCACGCCGTCAAGATTTTCGCGTGCCACATTAGCGTTGGAAAGCGTTTCATCTGCTATCTCCGTTGTTTCTCGAAGGAAGGCGCCCATTAAATCCGCTAAAATTTCCTGAGAAAGCTCAAATTCATAATTTTTATTTCCGATGAAGCACTTTTTTCTGATCTCTTGAGAATCGCCTAACTGTTCTTTCAATTCCTTGGCCGCTAATTTCCCAAGAATTTTTTCATTTTCGCCGAGATTTTTAGAATTTAGATTGTGATTGCGCAAGTTGTGCTCAAATATTGCCGCATCAACGTCGTCTCCTCCGAGATAGTTATCTCCGCCGGTGGCTAGCACCTGAAATATGCCGTCTGTTAATCGCAGAACTGAGAAGTCGAAGGTCCCTCCTCCAAAATCATAGACGGCGAAGATTCCGTCCATTTTTTTATCCAATCCGAAGGCAATAGCAGCCGCAGTCGGTTCATTTATCAATCGCAGAACATCTATGCCGGCGATGGAAGCCGCCTGCTGCGTAGCAACCCTTTGTAAATCTGAAAAATGAGCTGGCACAGTTATTATTGCGCCGTCTACTTTGCGTCCAAGCTTTTGTTCGGCGCTATTTTTCAAATGGAAAAGAATATCTGCGGAGATTTCTACAGCGCTTCTGCCGCAAAATTTTTTTGATGTTCCCATGAATCGTTTGATGGAAAATACGGTATTGGCCGCATCGGTTCTATAGAGCGCTTCGTATCCGACTATCGGTTTAATTTCCGAATAATTGACAACGGACGGAACGGCTATTTTACCTCCTATTTCCAAAATTCTGGCGATTTCGCCATCCATATGGGCAACGAGAGACATGGTGGTGCCAAGATCAATTCCTATCGTGAACATCGTCGCAGACTTTTTCTAAAAACGAGCCGATGAAACGCAGTCGACTGAAAATTTTGCAAAATTCCTGAAGATTTTCTTCTGTCTCGCGTAGAGATTCCAGCATCGCCTCCATCTGATTCTTTAATTTTTTTTGAAATATCTTTTTATCCTCCAATGAAGTCAGAGCGCTGTAGTTTTCCTGCAATTCGAAGGCTTGCATCATTACTTCCGGAAGCGTCTCCTCTACATTTACATTTTTTACCTGAAGAAAATGCTCAGCTCTCTTTAGCGGATCCATCAGAGTTTTATAGGCAGCGTTCAGGAGAGCCGAGTCGTCCTGATTAGATGTTGCCACACCGACGTCCGGATGCGATTGGGACTGCTTTTGCAAATAGATCCGCAGCAACTGCAACTCGTTTAGATTGTAGGAAACTGGGATTTCTAGAAAATCGAAATAATTCATCGCGCAACGTCAGGAGCAGCACTTGCCGCAGGCGCTCTGAGAATCGTTTGTACGAAAAGATTTCCCGCATCCGCACCTGGAGCTTGCGTTTGGATTTTCAAAAACGATACTTCCTCCCATGGGACTTTTTACGTAATCCATGACTGTGCCAGAAATAAAAATTACCGCTCTGGAAGCTACGTACATTTTAACTCCGCCTTCCTCAATCGCCACATCGCAGGGATTAATTTCTTTCACGAAGTCCAGCTGATAGGTCATGCCGCTGCATCCTCCGGGAACGGTATCGATGCGAATTCCGACAGCGCCCTCTTCATCCAATGACTTTTTCAAAAAATCCAGAGCATCTTTGGTTAATGTCAGCAACTTTTCCATTTTATCGTTTCCTTTTTGACATATAATTCTCAATGGCTTTAGCTATAGCTTTTTCGGCCAGAACAGAACAATGGGCTTTCACCGGCGGCAACGAAAGATATTCAGTGACCTCTTGATTTTTTATTTCTTTAGCTTGATCCAGCGTTTTTCCTCGAACCCAATCAGTCATCAGAGCGCTGGAAGCGATAGCGGCGCCGCAGCCGAAAGTTTTGAATTTCGCGTCGGCAATTTTTCCGTCTTTGCCCACCTTAATCTGGAACTTTATAACGTCTCCGCAACTTGGAGCTCCAACAACCGACGTTCCGACGTCAACGTCTTCTTCGTCCAGACTTCCAACGTTTTGAGGATTAGCGTAAAGATCCATTACTTTCTTGGAATATTTCATTTCAACCTCCCTTGGTCCAAATGGGACTCATTTCCCGCAGTCTATTTACTATTTCTATAATTTTCGAAGATACGTAATCAACTTCCTCGAAGGTCGTAAAGCGGCCGAGTCCGATGCGCAGAGACGAATGAGCCAATTCATCGTCAATCGAGATAGCGTTCAGAACATGGGAAGGCTCCAGTGAGGCTGATGTACAAGCCGATCCTGAAGATAGACAGACGTTTCTCATACCTAGCATAATTCCTTCCCCTTCAATTCCCCTAAAACTGAAGTTCAGACACCCAGGGATCCTAAGTTCACGATCGCCGTTCAGATACGCGTCTTCCAGACCGTTCAGAATTTTTCCCATAAAATAGTTCTTGTATTCGGTCAACATTTCGCTTTCACGAGTCATCTCCAAGCCGGAGATCTCGCATGCCATTCCTAATCCGACGCACAGAGGAGTCGGCAACGTTCCGGAGCGAAGCTTCCGCTCCTGACCTCCGCCAAAAAATAACGGCGATAATTTTACCTGCTGGCTTTTTCGTACGTACAGCGCTCCTATCCCCTTTGGGCCGTAGATCTTATGACCGGAGACGCTCATGAGATCCGCCATTGATGCGTCAATATTGATCTTGCCGACTGCCTGAGCTGCGTCGCTGTGAAATAACACGCCGCGCTCGCGGCAGACTGCACTTATTTCGTCCAGCGGCTGAATAACGCCGATTTCATTGTTTACGGCCATCAAAGAAACCAAAATAGTCCTATCGTTTATGGATTTTTTCAACATTTCCACATCAACGACGCCATTTTTTAAAACCGGCAGTATTACAACGTCAAATCCTTCTTTTTTCAGGGCATAACAGGATTCTAGTACGCACTTATGTTCTATGGCGCTGGTAATTATCCTATTCCCTTTTTCCCAACGAGAACGCGCAACTCCCTGAATGGCCAAATTATTCGATTCAGTGGCGCCGGAGGTAAAAACAATCTCGTCGGCGGTAGCTTTTATGAGATTCGCCACCTGGGCACGGGCCTTTTCCACAGCCTCTTCTGCGCGTTCGCCCAAAATATGACTTGTGGAGCCTGGATTCCCAAAATCCTTGCAGAAATACGGAAGCATCGCCTCTAAAACTCTTCGATCACAGGGCGTAGTTGCCTGATAATCCATATAAATCAATTTTTCTGTCACTTCGCATGCCTCAATTGCCGACGCTATTATATTTTAACGAATCGACGCGTGCAACACATGAAGAGCGTCGACTAGAAGATGAGACCGCCCATTCAAGTACGAAATGCATCAGGATAGAAATGGTTGATACGGCGTGAAAATCGCGGCTAGGTTGTATCGAGAAGAGGTAGAAAAAGTCATGTGAAGAAATTAATCTCGGGTCGTAATAAACCAGGAGATTAACAATGTTATAGCGTTTTCACTTTGGATTTACCATAACGATTCGCTAATTTACGTGAGTTTTCGTGAAATGTAAAATGGCAAAAGCAAAGTGAAAATGCTATAAAAAAACTTTCATCACATGACCTGCGAACAAGGCTGCCAGATGCAGACTCTGCCGTCGATGGAAAAACGCAGAGGCAAGCCGTAGCCGACTCCGCGCGTGTTTATACCCAATCATGCTGAGAAGTTGGATATTTTAAGTGTGTATACTATGGTCGTTTCAGATGAGGAATAGGATTAATGTAGAATGATTGATGGAGAATAACATGAGAAAAGATTTTTTGAGTAAAGGAGAGTACGAAGAGCTCCGCAAGAGGCATCGCACGGAGAAGGATGGTAGGTTGATTATTTCTCCATTCTCTCAACAATTAGATTTTAACCAGAGCCATAAAATACTTTACGTTATACACAACTCGGCTTGAAAGCGTCTTCGTAATGAAATACTTTTCGCTTAAATCTCAGCAAATTTTGGCAATATATAGAAGCATTTTCAACTCGTGTCGTGTATATCTAGGAAAGAGGTCTATTTTTTGATGATGTTTTTGGCTTCTTCCATTGATTCCTTTAGCCTTTTGTTAATAGCATTTGTCAAATCGCCATGGGTTGCGTTGATCATTTCGGAGATCTGCTTGCTGTTTTCAATAGCTTTCATGAAATGGCCGTGCGTAAGCTCCGAAAATTTGCCAAAAGCCTCGGATGGTTTAGAGTTCTTAGCTACGTCGCCGAGGTCGCTGAGTATCTGCTTGACGAATGCTCCCTGAAGCTTCGCAACTCCGCTACAAATTTCCACGGACATTTTATTCACGAGTCCCAAAATTTCCAGATTCTTTTTGTAGGAATTCATAATCGCATCCGTGTCGATATTGGGAATTTTGGATTTGCTAGAAGTTTCTGATTTTTCGTTAACATTTGGATTTGCCATACTATTTCCTCCTTAAAATCAAATGGTCGCCCGATATTATATGAATATTAATGTACATTCAACTTTTATTTTAATAAAACGCTAACAATTTGCCGCG
>JAISOD010000062.1 GCA_031275895.1 Holosporaceae bacterium
AAAACTATTTTTTAGAGAATTATTAGGCAACGAAAGTAAAACAAAATTTCAGCTTTTAAATAAAAAACCAATTACGCCTTCTACGGAAGAAATTTTATCGAATCCACGGTCAAGATCGGCTAAACTTCGAGGAATTTCTATGCTATAACTGGATGTTTTTAGCGCTTTCAACATGATAACGAAAAAATCTTCCATATTTTTTGCCGTTCTGGTCTGCGCCATTGGCGCATGGCTGTTCTACATAAAATACTCGGTGCTTTTCATTGAAAATAGAATTAAACAGGCCAAGAAAGAAATAGCCGTTGAAAGAAGAAATCAGCATATCTTGAAAGCAGAATGGAAAACCATGACGTCGCCGGAAAGAATTCAGCGTCTTGCGATTAAGCATCTTAAGATGCGCCAAATTGAACCGAAACAGCTGTGTGAATTCGACGCGTCGATATTCCATTCTGAAAAAAGTAAATATAAGGAAACAAAAAGGCTGTCTAAGTTAGTGGATGAAATTTTTTCGCAAGAAAGACGTCGTTAATGTATTCCGGATTAGGCAGTAACTTTTATTCGCTATCAACGCGCGCTTTAAAAATTGCAAAACAGCGGACTCTATTCGCTGCGAGCGTTTTTTTTATTTTGTTTAGCCTATTAATCGTTAGGCTAGCGCAGGTAATGATCTTTGACGTTCGCAGTAAAGAGAATCCGTGGAGCCAAAATGCTCCGACGTTTATTTCTCGCGCCGATATAGTCGATCGAAACGGCGTAATAGTCGCCACGAGTTTACCTACGGTGTCTCTTTACGCTTGTCCGCATGAAATAATGGACTTGAAGGAGTCTGTTGAAAAAATAACAGCAGTTTTCAACGAAATAGATAAAGACGAGCTCGTGAAAAAGCTGTCATCTTCAAAAAAGTTTATCTGGATAAAGCGTCATCTGTCGCCGTCTCAGGAGCAAGCGGTTTTAAATCAAGGAATTCCAGGCATGCATTTTTTGAAAACCGAAAGACGCGTTTACCCGGATAAAAGTCTTCTTGCTCACGTGCTTGGTGGGACTGATGTTGATAATATCGGCGTATCTGGAATTGAAAAAGTATTCGATCAAACATTGCGGGAGTCTGCGAATCCAGTTGTTTTATCTGTGGATACAAAGGTTCAGCATGCGGTACGCGACGAATTGCAAAAGGGAATTAAAGAGTTCAGCGCCTTGGGCGGCGCTGCAGTCGTAATGGAAATCGCAACCGGAGAAATTCTGGCATTGGTTTCGCTGCCAGATTTCGATCCAAATAAAAATTCTGATCCAGAGGCAAAGGAAAGATTTAACATGGTAACTTCATCCGCCATTGAGCCTGGATCGTCCGCTAAAATTTTTAATACCGCGATGGCTCTGGAATACGGCGCTGTTACTCCTTTTACAAAATTTGACGCAAGATTCCCGCTGAATGTAGGGAAATATACGATACATGATTTTCGTGGTAAGGGTATGTTTTTATCAGTGGAAGAGATTATGAAGTATTCGTCCAATATCGGATCCGCCAAAATAGTCATGAAAATCGGTCCGGCGGCTCAGAAAAAATTCTTTAAACGCATAGGTCTATTGGACGTGCTCTCCTGTGAATTGCCGGAGACTCAGCGCCCGCTTTATCCATCTCGCTGGGCGGAATTGAATTCAATCACAATTGCGTTCGGTCATGGCATTGCATTCAGTCCTTTGCATTTGATTGCCGTTGCATCCGGAATTTTGAATAACGGCGTACTAAACACGCCTACGTTACTAAAGCGACAAAGGATTCCCGGTAGAAAAATTCTTTCCGCCAAAACGTCAAATCAAATGAAAGTGCTGATGAGAATAAATGTCATTGAAGGAACAAATAAGCTTGCGGAAGTGGCCGGCTATTTGGTTGGAGGAAAATCAGGAACTGCCGAAAAGCAAAAGGGCGGACGATACCTGAAGAACGCAAACTATAATGGTTTCATGGGAGCGTTTCCCATGACAGATCCAAAATATTCGGTTTACGTACTGCTTGACGATCCAAAACCAACAAATAAAACTCACGGCTATAGGGCGTCCGGATGGAATGCAACTCCAACTGCGGGAAATATTATTCGAAGAATTGGGCCAATTCTAGGCGTTACTATGTTTAATGGTCCAGAACCCAATTGGCATGACGTTTTGAGGAGCATAAAATGAAAAGACTCGGCGAATTGCTCAGTTTTTCACTTCCAAATGCGATCAAAGAACTATCAGTCGCCGATATTTGCGATAATTCTAAAAATGTTACCGCTGGGAGCGTTTTTATCGCTCTGAAAGGGTTCTCGGCGGATGGGAAAGCCTATGTAAACGAAGCGCTTTCCAATGGAGCGAAGTGCGTAGTTTTGGATGGCGAGAATTCCGCCTGTCGCGTTGAAATGAGAAACGATATCCCGTTTATTTTTGTAAAAAACGCGCGGGCTGAGCTGGCACACATGGCTTCAAAGTTCTTTTACAGTAATTTTGATAACGTAGCTGCGGTAACGGGGACTAACGGAAAGAGCTCCACGGTTGATATGGTTAGGCAGATTTGGGAAAATGCGGGAGTCGGCGGAGCTAGCATAGGAACTCTTGGAGTGGTCAGTGGGAAAAATGGCGGGAATTTTCCCGTTAATTTAACGTCTCCTGGCGCAATCGAGCTACACAAAATTTTAAGCAAATTAGACGAGCAGAAAATAAAAAACGTCGTTCTAGAAGCATCAAGCCACGGCATAGACCAGGACAGGATTAGCGGCTTGAATTTTAACGTATGCGCTTTTACAAACTTCAGCCATGATCACCTCGATTACCACCGAACGCTGGAAAATTATTGGCGAGCCAAGGAGCGGCTGTTTTCCGAAGTAGCTGGAGAAGAAACCGTGATCATTGCTAATGCAGATGACGAATATTCTTCAAAAATCTGCGCCCTAGCTAAAAATAGGAAGATGCAATGCGTCGGCTATGGGCGCGCGTCCGACGATATTAAAATTATTGACATAGAATCTGAAAATGGCAGTCAAAATGTGAAGGCAATGTTTTTGGGAAAAGAAATTTCCTTTACTTTTTCTCTTTATGGAACGTTTCAGGTTTATAATGCCCTATGCGCAGCTGCAATTTGCTATTTTACTGGCATAAAGCTTGATGACATTATTGCTGGATTAACAAAACTGCGTTCTATTAATGGGCGACTCGAGTTAGTTTCTCAAATTAGATCTGCGAATATTTTTTTGGACTACGCGCACTCTCCGGATGCTCTGAAGAACGCAATTCTGTCCATAAGAAATCACGCAAGAAGTAGAGTTATTGTCGTTTTTGGATGCGGCGGCAATCGCGACGTTCATAAACGCATTCTTATGGGAAAAATTGCACAGGAATTTGCCGACATTGTCGTCGTGACGGATGATAATCCGAGAAACGAAAATCCTGAGCAAATTAGGAAAATGGTTTTGAAAGGATGCCCGGCCGCTAAGGAAATTGCCGATAGAAAAAATGCGATTGAATATGCTATAGACATGTTGTGCGATGGAGACGCGCTATTGGTCGCCGGAAAAGGTCATGAAAATTATCAGCAAATAGGTAACGAGCTTATGGATTTCAGTGATAGAGATGTAATTTTGAACAGAGTAGCTACATGACAGCAATTTTCTCTAGGCAAGAGTTATCGGAGATTTTTTCCCAAGAAATTTCCAGAGATGTGAGCGACCTGTGCATAAATTCCAATGATGCAAAAGTTGGCGATTTGTTTGTGGCCATGCAAGGAGAGAAGGTAGATGGTCATTCATTCGTTGCTCATGCTTTGGCAAACGGCGCAGAGCTGGCCATTGTGGAAAAAGATTTGGATGGCGTCGACGAAAGCAGGCTCATGGTGGTCGATTCATCCAGAAATGCTCTGTTGCAGTTAGCCAGATATAATCTCGAAAGATCGAATGCGAACTATATCGGCGTTACGGGAAGCGTCGGCAAAACAACTACAAGAGACATGATATATCACATGCTGGCCAAAAATTTTGAAGATTCAAATCTCATATACGCTAGCCGAAAAAATTTCAACAGCCAAATCGGATTGCCCATTTGCGCCGCCGCTATGCCAAGGGAAACAAAAATAGGAATTTTTGAAATGGGTATGAGTTCCTCCGGCGATATAAGAAAACTTTTAGATTTATTGCAGCCGTCCGTTTCAGTTATTACGAACATTGGAGAATCTCATCTGGAATTTTTCAATTCGCCCAGAGAAATTGCTTTGGCAAAAGCTGAAATTTTTTCCACAAAAATACCGCAGGAAGCGGCGATTATTCCAGCCGATTCTCCCTATGCAGACTTTCTGAGAAACGAGGCAAAAAAATGCGGCGTGCGCAATGTTTTTTCGTTTGGTTCGCCGCAATCAGACGCACAGGCCATCTCCTGCGATTATGATGGAGATAATCTCACAATCACAGCTCAAATTTTAGGAGAAAAGGCGCGCTATAACATGAATTGCGGCAATGACGGTTGCGTTCTCAACAGTTTAGCGTCGATTTTAGCTGCCCATGTTATTTCAAAAATACCGCTGCAAAGATTAGCGGATGCTCTCGGTTCTTTTCGACTGCCTCCTCGTCGCGGTGAGAGCATCTACATAAGAAATCGAGATTTGATTTTGATAGACGATTCCTACAACGCTAGTCCCAAATCCACGCGATTGGCGATTCAATCGTTATCAAGGCACAAAACGCGCAGAAAAATTCTCGTTCTTGGCGATATGCTTGAGTTGGGCGGCGGAGCGGCGCATTATCACGAAAATTTGTCAGCAGCCATTGATAAATTTGGGATTGATTTGGTATTTGCCTGCGGTCCGTTGGCGAAATTTTTATTCGACAATTTAAGCGCCGATAAAAAGGGGAAATGGTGCGAAAACTCTTCTGAAATAGCAAAAGAATTATTGGAAGAAGTCCGCAACGGCGATTGCATTTTGGTAAAAGGATCACGCGCCATGAAAATGGAGTATGTGGTTGCCGCCGTCGTAAAAAACATGGATTAATAAATGCTTTACAATTTTATAGTGCCGTCCTTTTGGTTTATTTCCGGCGTTAATTTGCTGCGCTATATCTCATTTAGAACGATGTGCGCTCTATTGACGTCGCTGATAATTAGCTTTTTGCTCTATCCTGCGTTTATCAAACGTTCTAAACACTCGCAGCCGATACGCAGCTATGGTCCAGAGTCGCATATTTTGCAAAAGCAGGGCACTCCAACGATGGGCGGAGCGATAATCATCGCCGGAACAGTTATATCCTCGCTGCTGTGGGGAGATATTCGCAACAATTATTTGATATTATTGCTTCTTCTGACATCAGCATATTGTTTTATAGGTTTTTTTGATGATATGGCCAAGGTTAAGCGCAAAAATTCCAGCGGCATTAGAGGAAGGAAAAAGTTACTACTGCAGACGGTTGCAGCTTTAATATTTTCATACTTTATCGAATCGTTTAGGTCTCCTGAAGTCGCTGGATGCTTAACGTTTCCATTCCTTAAAAATTTTACCATAAATTGCGGCTCGTTTTTGATTGTTTTCACAACTTTTGTGATAGTTGGCAGCTCAAATGCCGTGAATCTAACTGACGGGCTGGATGGATTGGCGACGTTTCCGTCCATGCTTACGGTTTTATGTCTTGGAATTATCAGCTACATGGTTGGTCACATCATTTTTGCGAACTATTTGCAAGTCGCCTATATAGCATCCGTTGGAGAGTTGTGCATTTTCTGTGGAGCACTGATTGGAGCTTGTCTTGGATTTTTATGGTACAACGCTCCGCCGGCAATGATATTTATGGGCGATACGGGATCGCTCGCCATCGGAGCTGCATTAGGAGGAATCAGCGTTATCATTAAGCACGAGTTTGTGCTGGCCATTGTGGGCGGATTGTTTGTGTTGGAGGCATTGTCCGTCATAATTCAAGTGACGTATTTCCAAGTAACAGGTAAAAGAATCTTTCTAATGGCTCCCATACATCACCATTTCGAAAAAAAAGGTTGGACAGAATCCACGATTGTAATTAGGTTCTGGATCATTTCCTTTGTGTTTGCGTTAATTGGCCTGGCGACGTTGAAGATAAGATGATTTCACTGGATTGCTACAAAAACAAACATTTCGGCGTAATTGGCCTTGGAAAAACAGGACAAGTAGTGGCGGAAGCCTTGCTAAAGGGCGGCGCTAGAGTAAGCGCTCACGATGATTTTTTAACGTCCAATAGTAAATATCAGAATTTGGAATTGTGTGATTTTGATTGGAACAGCATAGATTTTTTGATCGTTAGTCCTGGGGTCAATCTTTTATGGCCACGCAAAAATTTATCTGTGGAGCTAGCGCAGCAGCATTTTATTCCCATAATTAACGATATTGATTTATTTCAGCTTCATGTTTCTGGCAAAAAAATATGTATAACCGGAACCAATGGAAAATCCACCACTGTGGCTCTAATTCATCATATATTCGAGCATGCTGGAAAACGTTCTTCCATCGGTGGAAACTTTGGCGTTCCAGTTTTGTCTCTTGAAGCGAACAGCGATTTTTATGTATTGGAACTTTCGTCATATCAATTAGAATCCTGCAATATACTTGGATTTGATACGGCGATTTTGCTAAATATCAAGCCTGATCACCTAATCAGGCACGGTGGAATATCCGGATACATTGCCGCGAAGCAAAAGATCTTTGCTAATTCCCGCGCAGAATCGAAAGCGATCATAGGAGTTGATGACGAATATTGTCTGGAAATTGCCAGATTTTTAAAATCCGTGAAGCATCCAAATCTAATCCCAATTTCTGGCCGAATGGTTCCGGATTCGGGAGTAGGATGGAGCGGAAATGATTTGGCGGACAATCGTTTCGGCTTTTCCGAAATCGTTTACCGCGCTCATCGTCGATTGGAAGGCGCCCATAATCGCCAGAATATTGCTGCAGCCTATGTGATTTGTGCGACAAATGGCATTAGCGGAGATGATTTTTGCGCCGGACTATACTCGTTTAGCGGATTAGAACACCGTCAGGAGTTTGTGGATGATATATGTGGAATTCAGTATATCAACGATAGTAAAGCAACAAACGCAGACGCAGTAGAGCAAGCTCTGAAGCGTTTTGACAATATAGTGTGGATATTGGGCGGACGTCCGAAGGAAAATGGTATTTCTTCCCTGGTAGAGTACTTTTCGCGCATAAAATTTGCGTTTTTAATAGGAGAAGCGGCGGAAGAATGGTCGCAATTTCTTCAAAAACACGGAGTAAACAACGAAATCGCCGGCACTTTGGAGGCGGCGGTCAACGGAGCCCATGAGATGGCTAGAAGTTGTCGAGCTGAAGTGGTGCTGCTGTCGCCAGCCTGTGCCAGTTTTGATCAATTTAAGGATTTTGAAGATCGCGG
>JAISOD010000038.1 GCA_031275895.1 Holosporaceae bacterium
ATAGAGGCCTGACATTGCGACAAACTCATTTCCCAGGATCGGAATTGCGGAAGGATTCTATCTCGTCAGGAGAAAGCCCAGAAGTTCGAACCACAATGTCAGGATCTACGCCGGCCAGCCGGATAAAACGCGTATCTGCGGCGCATTGCATCTCGATGATGAAGCGGCTTTCTTTGCTATCGCGGCACATGACGTCGGCATCGTTCTTGGGGTTTAAAAATCTCTGCAATGTCATTTTTTATGCAATTATCTTCAATAACCGAGAAAACCACGTCGTTTTATGTCCGCAAGCTGTATGCAACGTGTTTATAAATGGCAATACTTGAAGCGACAATCATCTTTACACGGCGCTTTAACTAATATATTAACAATTCATTAACAGAGTTACGCATTTCCTAAAAATATCGTTTTCGCAATTGTAATGAACTCTAACAAAGCGTTAATTTTGTCATATCGTACAGTTAACTGTTTATAAACATATTTTTGCTAACAACATCCACAGTAAAATTATTGAAATATTATAGTTATTAATGTAGATAATGCATGGACGGGGTGTGGCGCAGTTTGGTAGCGCGCTTGCTTTGGGAGCAAGACGTCGGAGGTTCAAATCCTCTCGCCCCGACGCGTATTGCATGGTGAAAAATTAAGCGTTAGCAGCTGGCGTCTTCTTTGTTGATAATTTTCATAAGCAAGCGGTTTTCAAAAAGATAAAAAGATGCTATTATTCGCTTCTGTTATTGGAGAAGAGCATGAGCGAGTTGGCTTTTAAAAAGGGAGAGTTTGTAGTGTATCCGGCGCACGGGGTAGGCGTGGTTAACGGAATAGAAACTCAGGATATCGGCGGCGCTAAAGTGAAGCTTGTGGTTATCTCTTTTGAGAAGGATAAAATGACTCTCAGATTGCCTTTAAACAAATCCATCAATTCAAAAGTACGAAAATTAAGTTCAAAAGAAGATATGCAGGAAGCCATTAAGCGCCTGCGTACGCCAACGCGCATGAAAAAAATGATGTGGAGCCGTAGAGCGCAGGAATACGAAACAAAAATAAACACCGGAGATCCAGTTTCTATAGCGCAGGTTGTCAGGGATCTACATCGCAACACTGATCAGCCGGAGCACTCATATAGCGAACATCAGATATATCAAGAAGCCATGAGTCGCCTTATGAAAGAATATGCGGCCGTAGCAAAAATAGACGAGCAATCCGCCAAGCGAGAGTTGGAAGCGGCGCTGAACGCGGCCTAGCGACGTTTGCAATAAATCCATCAATTTCCGAACGACTTGATCATGCCGACAATGACTGGACCGAGCATGACAATGAATAGGCACGGCATAATGAAAAACATCATCGGCAGCGTCAGCAACGTAGGCGCTTGCGCGGCTCTGGCCTCTGCTTCAAGCATTCGTCTCTGTCTGGATTCTACTGCAAGATCTCTGAGAGAGGTTGAAAGTGAAGATCCGTACTCTATGGATTGGCTAAGAGTCTTGGATATGGTTTTAATTTCTAAACAATCCGTTCTATTTTCTAGATTTTCAAAGACCTGGCGGTGATCTGGAATCATTTCTAACTCTATGGACGTTAAACTTAGTTCATCAGCCAACAAAGGGTTGGAAGTTCGCAATTCGCGAGCGATCCTTCGGATGGCTCTGTTAAGATCAAGTCCTGATTCCGTGCATATAACCAACAGATCGATCAAGTCAGGAACGCCGTGCTCTATGGCCTCTTTTCTGCGATTGGCTAGCATTTGCAGATTAAGGTTGGTCAATCTATGTCCGCCAAGCACTGCGCATAACAAACTAATAAAAAAACTAATCAGCATTGAAATATCAAAATCATTGGTTGTCAAAGTGATAAATACCAAAAAGAATATGGCTATGGCCGAGGTAACTTTTGATTTCATGAATTCTTCAAGAGCGTCCCTGTGGCGTATGCCGGCTTTTAGTAGAAGTTCCTGCATTTCATCTATCAAGTCCTTATTTTTTACGGCTATAAAATGCAATACGCCACTGGCTCCCAAAGACGGTCCGCTATGGCTTAGCCCAAGATCGCCGGTTTCTTCGTATGTACTTTGGCTGACGACGTGTATTCGCTTTTTTCTCTTCTCTAATTTATAATCGCTCATGATCTGGATCGATATTCTTGTCGCGAAATCTTTTATGAGCAATAGAACTGTGAAAGTCACGATAAAAGAAACTATGTCGATCCAAATGTCACTCATTGTCACACCTTTATCTTGGTAGCTTTAATCATCATGAACGATCCCATGCAGAATAGCGTAATCGCCACTTTCAGCAATGTTTGGCCAGTTCCCGGAGTTATAAATTCTTTCAAATGATTTGGATTGACTACGGCCATAATGCCGGCGAACACGAATGGCAATACGCTTATGACTATGGCCGACATTCTAGCTTCCGCCGACATGGCCTTCAGTTTTAGATTCAATTCCAATCTTTTGCGAATTATGCTGGATAGATTTTGCAAAATTTCTGCTAAAACTCCTCCGTTTTCCATTTGCAGAATAAGCGCCACAACCAAAAATCGAAATTCTTCTATATCGATTTTATCGGCGGCGCTCAGCAGCACTTTTTCCGGCTCTATTCCGAGATCAAATTTTTGACTGATGGTTCTATATTCGCTGGCAATGGGGTCTTTGGCTTCCATGCTGACGAGTTTTACTATGCGAGCTATATTTAAACCAGCTTTAACGCCGCGAATCATCATATCAATGGCGTCTGGAAACTGCTTGAGGAATTCTGTCTTTTTCTTATCAGCCTGAGCTGCCAGCAGCGTATAAACCAGATAGGAGCCGACGCACATGCCTATGGGAACGCCGGTGAGCGTGTTCAAAAATTTAAAATGCACTATGCCGGCGGAAAGCACGGTGCCGCCGATACAGCACATAATAATAAAGGTATTAACTTCTATCTCCGTGATGCCGGCCTTTTTCATGATAAGTTTTATACGATCCAGCAGTTGTTGCCCAGATTCGAAATCTTGGCCAAATTCGGACGTTTTTATCTGTGTAAAAGTAGAAACATGGCTGCTGGCAGTTTCCAGCAAATTATCCTGCTGTTTAGAGAGCGCTTTAATGCGGGCTTCAAGCTTTTTAGACTTGCCGTCGTCTTCTATAACAGGCCTGCTTATTCGCCTATGGATAATAAAAAAACTGACGAACGATAGCATAAAAATCCACATACCATCAATAAGTTGTTGCATTTTCTTCGAGTCCTTCGGTATTTTTTTCCATTGCATCTTTCATAATGCTTAATAATTCCTTATCCAGGCCGTAGGTGATGGCCTTCTCCAGGAATGCTGGTTTATCTGTTAGGGCGTCAAATCTTCCGAAAACTTTGTGATCCGGGCTTTCTCCCATTGGCACGAACTTGAATAGGTGTTGAAAATCGATATCTCCCCTTTCGTTTAGGCCTTTTACCTCCACAATTTCAGTGAGTTTTCTGGAACCGTCGTGGAGACGCTCCGTTTGCACTACTAGATTAACGGCGCCGGCAATTTGAGCTCTAACAATCTCGCTCGGAAGATCGAATCCCGACATGGCGACCATATTTTCAAGACGAATAAACGCTTCGCGCGCTTTGTTGGCGTGGATCGTGGACATGGAACCGTCGTGACCGGTATTCATGGCCTGCAACATGTCGATACACTCCGAACCGCGCACCTCTCCGATGACAATGCGGTCTGGACGCATACGCAACGCATTTTTAACCAGGTCTCGTATGGTTATTTCTCCCTTTCCTTCGATATTAGGAGGACGACTTTCCAGCCTAACCACATGCGGCTGTTGTAGTTTCAACTCAGCAGCGTCTTCACAGGTTACGATGCGTTCTCGTGGATCTATGAGCTGGGAAAGGGCGTTTAACAAGGTAGTTTTGCCAGAACCAGTACCGCCGGAAACTATAATATTCAGTCCGCAAGTCGACGCTATCTGCAGGACACGCACCATCTCTTCCGTAAGGGCGCCATGCTTGGCCAACGCGTGTAAATCCAACGCTTTTTTCGAAAATTTACGAATGGAAATTGACGCGCCGTCCAGCGCAATTGGCGGAGCTACGATGTTAACGCGACTGCCGTCCGGCAAACGAGCGTCGCAGAGAGGACTGGAGGTGTCAACGCGCCTCCCCACGCGGTGAGCAATTCTCTGGGCTATCTGCAGCAGGTGAGCGTCGTCTCTAAATTTGACGGGGGCGAGCTGCATTAATCCCCCCTGTTCCACATATATTTGATGGGGACCGTTGACGACGATATCGGATATGGCGTCGTTCTCCAAAAGAATTTCCAACGGACCGAGCCCTATCATATCGTCGACTAACTCGCGAGCGATTCCTATTTGTTCGCGCTTTGTGATTTGCGCTCTTCTTTCCTGAGCATAGTCAAAGACGAATTTTTCAATTTCCAGGCGCAATTCTTGCGGGCTTAACTTAAACGCCGACGCCAGATTTATGCGATTAAGCATAGTTTCATGAGCTTCTTTCCGGAAAACGGTCAGTAGCGGAGATTCTTCTGCTCCTTCTTGATTCTGAGTTTGTCGATAGCTATTCTCGGCAGCCATTTCTATACCTCGTTAGGCTATGTTTTTATAAAACTTCCGGCCTTTTTCAAAAGGCTAATGAAAATATCCTTTGCTTTATCGGCTCGCGTTTGATTCTTTTTGATTATGGATTCTTCGATGTGTTGATAATCTTTTTTGCCCAAAATATCCTCGGTGATGGATCCGAGAGTGTCAGTCATTGAACAATTGGATAGCGCCAGCGGCTGACCTATATTGGCGGCAGCCAGCGCAATTTGTTCATCCAACGGCATGATGTAGTCTATTTTGCGGTCAATTACTCTCTCAAATGACTCCTCGCTTAGGGCGCCGCTTCTGGAAAAACCCACCTTGTTGGCCACTAAAATTACCTTTTTGCCGTTTTGGGTGACATTTAAAAAATCTATTAAACGCACTGTGTTTTGTGCTGAAGTAAAACTCATTTCAATCAAGATTATAAAACTATCGGCTTTGTTCATGGCTGCTCGATTTGTTTCCGAGATATTTCGCTGCGCGTCCACCAAAACGTAGTTAAATTGCCTTTTGATCATGGTTATGAGAGCGTCAAATGCGTCTAAATCAACGTGAACGCCCCTTATAAGATCCACCAATCCGCCCAGATAGTACAATCTTTGGTCGTATTTTTTTAGAATTGTCTCCACGAAGTAATCGTCGATTTTGTCGGGAGATTCCAGAATATCCAGGTATGCATTTTCGGCCTTGATGTCCAACATTAGGTTAGTTGTGCCATAAAGGAAATCAATGTCCATAATAAGGGTTCGCTTGAAGTGACGGTTGGCCAACAACCAGCCTACGTTTACCGTTGTGGTTGTGGCTCCTGCTCCTCCAACAGAGCTGACGATATATATCATTTTGCCTGTTTTTTCGGCAACGAGCCTTTTGCCTTTGAGCGCCTCTTCCAAGCTTTGCTTTAAAAGAGCTGTTCCCAACGGTTTTACCAAATAATCGGAAACTCCAAGTGCCATTAAGTCCCTGAATAACCCCACTTCATTGCGACTACCGACTACTATGATGTTCATATTGGGAGCGCTGTGCTCTTTAATTTTTGCAATGTCGCTTAGCGGCAATTCTGAATCTGAAACATCAACAATGAAAGCTTTTGGCGTTCTGTTGTTTTTTAAAAAATCCAACGCGTCGGCAACCTTTCCCTGCGCGACTTCTGAATAGGCCATAGCCATATCCTTAATTACGTCTAGGACAATCTGTTCCGATACCGGATCGCTGACAAAGCCCATGAGGTTGTGAGGTAGATCAGTATTCGTGTTGGCCATAATAAACTCCCGTTACATTAAAGAACTGCTGTTTGAGCTACTGCTGCTACTAGACGAACTACTGCTACCGCTGCTTCCGCTGCTGCTTCCACCACTACTGCTTCCGCTTCCGGAGGCGCTGAGAGCATCGATGGATGATTTGGCGTCTGTCCCTTTATATTTCCTTGGCGCGACCAAATCTGCCTTGTTGGCTATCATTTCCACGAGATTATATGATCCTGATGCTCCCAATTTTGGCAGATGCTTATTGCTATCCGTGTCTCCAATGTATTCGGACCACGTATCGCAGTCGGGGCCTTTGGCTTCGTATTTTAATACGTCCAGACGGACCCCCACTTTGGCGTCCTTGTAAACGCAAATTCCGGAATTAACGACTCTGCTGTCCAGGAAGCCGTTTTTGCCGGCTAAAAAAAGGATCTGCTTTTTAGCCTTTTCCTGTAGCTTTAAAGGAATGAGTTTGTTAGAGATCGGAAGAGCACAC
>JAISOD010000011.1 GCA_031275895.1 Holosporaceae bacterium
CGCATGTATGTCTGCGGTCCGACGGTTTATTCCAGTCCTCACATAGGAAACGCCAGGCCTATGGTGGTATTTGACGTTCTGTTTCGTTTGCTAAAAAAAATGTACAAGGCAGTGATATATGTGAGAAATATCACGGATGTGGACGATAAAATAAACGCTCGCGCTAGGGAAAGAAACATTTCCATAGGCGAATTAACGGCAGAGGTCATTTGTGAACTGCACAAAAACATGGCTCTTATCAATTTATTGCCCGTCAGTTACGAGCCCTGCGCAACTCTGCATATTAAGGAGATGCTGAACATAATTCAAAAATTAATGGACAATGGTTTTGCTTATGCATCGCATGGTCACGTTTTGTTCAGAGTTAGAAAAATGCACAACTATGGAATGTTATCAAAAAGAAGCCTTGATGAAATGATCGCCGGAAGTCGCGTGGAAGTGGCTCCCTACAAAGAGGATCCGATGGACTTTGTTTTATGGAAGCCGGCGGAGGACGGAACGCCAAGTTGGGATAGCTCGTTTGGCGCAGGTCGTCCCGGATGGCATGTGGAATGTTCCGCCATGAGTCATAAATATCTCGGAGAAAGATTCGATATACATGCCGGCGGGCAGGATTTGATGTTTCCGCATCATGAAAATGAATTGGCGCAGAATTTCGGCGCCTTTGGCTGTTTGATGGCGAATTATTGGCTACACAATGGCATGCTGTTGGTGGACGGTCAGAAAATGTCTAAATCGCTGGGGAATGTGGTTTCTTTGGATGAAATTTTGCGCCAATATGACGGTGAAATTGTGCGATATATTCTGCTAAGTTCTCATTATCAAAAAACATTAAACTGGAATCAGCAGGCGATTTTTCAGGCTAAGAAAGCATTGGACCGTATATATGGCGCTCTGAGATTGGGCGACAGCGAGGAATGTGCTGATTTTGAAGAAGATGAGAACGATAAGGTGCTGGAAGCTTTGTGTAGCAATCTTAATACTCCGCTAGCTCTGCATTATTTGCGCCAAATCGCCGATGAAATTTATAAAACTACCGAGCAAAATACGCTTGATAAGCTGTGCAGAAAGCTTCGAAGCGGAGCCGAACTTCTCGGTTTACTGAAACGCAACTGCGAAGAGTGGTTCAGGTTCGGTATTGGCGAAAAAATCTCTGAATCCGAAATAGAAAATTTAATGAAAATTCGCCGTCGCGCTAAAAATGAGAAAAACTTTCAGCTGGCAGACGAAATTCGCGATCAACTACTGGCAAAAAACATCCAAGTTGAAGATACGAAGGACGGATCCATTTGGTCGCGAAAATAGGATAATATTTTTTTCCATTGCACATAATGGCGGATGATCTGCTATAATCCCGTCCGTTGTCTGTTTGTTGTCACGAGATTGTTTCGGGAGGTTGGTATGGTGATAGAAAAAGTATCTTTTGTAGATAGTTTGCGAGAAAGCGGCAGCGTGGTTGTCGGCGTTTATGCGGATACATCGCTGTCTCCAAATGCGGCTGCGATTGATGAGAAATTTCATGGAATAATTTCCAAAAATCTGAAAAAGGTGTCGTTTTCTGGAAAATTGTTCGAGTTTGCGCATTTTATAGCCACAGACGGTAATATAAATCATTTTATAATCATTGGTTTGGGGGACGTAGACAGGAAATTTACAGAATTTGAGTTGGAGAAATTGGGCGCAAAAATTTATGACGGCATTGTCGAACTGGACGTCGACGCAACTGTTGCCATTAATGCTCAAGATATAGATTTCCCATGCGGTTGCGCGTCTTCCCTTTTGGGATTTGGAATTCTTCTCAAGTCATGGCATTTTGATAAGTACAAAAGCGAAAAAAACGAAAAAATTAAACTGCGAAACGTTTCCTTCCTAACTCAGGACACGAAGAAAGCATCCGAGTGTTTTTCGGAGCTGCAGAAACTTGCAGATGGCATATTTCTGACGCGTCAGGTAGTTTCCGAGCCGGCGAATGTGATTTATCCCGAGAGTCTCGCGAAAATTGCCCGAGAGGAGTTATCTTCGCTTGGAGTTGAAGTGGAAATTCTCGGTCGCTCGTCTATGCGAGAGCTCGGAATGAACGCTCTGCTAGGCGTCGCCCAGGGGAGCTCGCTTGAACCGCAGTTGGTAGTCCTGCATTGGAAAGGCGGGAATGATACCGAAAGGCCGATTGCTTTCGTTGGTAAAGGAGTCACATTCGATAGCGGAGGCATCAGCATCAAGCCAGGCGATGGCATGCACGAGATGCGCCAGGATATGGCTGGGTCCGGTACTGTTTTGGGACTTTTAAAAGCGATCGCCGCCAATAAACTGCCGGTAAATGTAGTTGGTTTAATGGCTCTTGTTGAAAATATGCCTTCTGGTACCGCTCAGCGCCCAGGCGATATAGTGAAGTCCATGTCCGGTCAGACCATCGAAGTTTTAAATACGGATGCAGAGGGACGGCTGGTTCTGGCTGATGCTCTGTGGTATGCCCAAGACAGATTTTCTCCGAGAATAATGATAGATTTGGCAACCTTGACCGGCGCCATAGTCGTGGCTCTGGGGCATGAATTTGCAGGGTTGTTCAGCAATAGCGACGCATTGGCGAATCAAATTATACGTTCTTCTGAAAAAACCGGAGAGAAGGTATGGAGAATGCCGCTGACAGAACATTTCAATAGGGGGATAAATTCGGAAATAGCTGATATGCAGAACATCGCGAAGTCAAATATTCGCGCCGGGAGCATTACGGCGGCGCAGTTTTTAAAAAGATTCGTGAATAATGTGGATTGGGCGCATCTGGACATAGCAGGCGTCGACTCCACGTCCGATGATCTTTTCATTTGCGCCAAAGGGGCTACTGGATTCGGAGTGCATCTTTTGTATGAGTTCCTTAAGGGAAACTACGCAAACAAGCGATGCGGATAGGTTGATAAAATGGAAGTGAGTTTTTATCGCGCTGCCGATGGGAATCTGCTGCCGTCGCTGGTACGTCTTTTGGAGAAAATCTATACCTCGGGGCGGCGTTGCCTGTTCTGCTCCCCATCGGAAGAACGTGTGAAAGCTGTTGGAAAGGCTCTTTGGACATTTTCGACGAGCGCGTTTATTCCTCATGGCGATAGAGGTTTTGGCTTCTGCGATCAGCAGCCAATTTATCTGGCCAGCGTTGGAGAAAATCCGAATAACGCGACAGTGCAGGTGTTAACCGATACCTTTGATTACGAAAATTATGGTAAAAATTTTGAGAAAATTCTCTTTGTTTTTGAGGATTCATCTCAGGTTGAACGCGCTCAGACGCTATATGCCGACTTGAAAAAAAATCTGGAAAATGTAAACTACTGGGAACAATCAGCCAAAGGCTGGGAAAGGGTACTGTAGAAAAATGGAAAGAACACTGTCGCTTATTAAGCCCGATGCGGTTTCTAGGAATCTCACTGGGGCTATCAATTCTAGATTTGAGCAGGCTGGCCTTAGCATAGCGGCTCAAAAAAGGCTTTTGTTGACCAAATCTCAGGCTGAAAAATTCTATGAAGTTCATCAGGAAAGAGCTTTTTACGGCAGTCTTTGCGAGTATATGTCGTCGGCTCCAATTATTGCGCAAGTTTTATGTGGAGAAGACGCCGTTTCCAAAAATAGAGAGCTCATGGGAGCTACAAATCCTGCGAACGCGGAGATTGGAACAATACGCAGAGATTTTGGAGAAAGCATCGAGCACAACGCGGTTCATGGTTCCGATAGTCCGGAAAACGCCGTTGTGGAAATAAGATTTTTCTTTAGTGAATTAGAGATAATTGAATAATCTTATCATAAAGCAGTTTTTATTTTTTTTAATGATGGCGGCAAGCGAATGCTTAGGCAGCAGCTTTTTTTTTGAAATTCATGAAATAAGAGTGAAGCAAAGCGACAAAAACTCGTTTTCCGCCAAACAAAATGCCCTATTGAAGGCTGCAAAATTGGCTTTTTTGAAACTAGCGAAGAAAAAGTTAAATCTTGATGCGCAAATTGTCGAAAAAGTACCTAATAATAAAATTCAGGAGTGCATCTATGATTATTCTATTGAAAATGAAAAATATTCCGACTCTTTTTACATAGCTGAATTATCCTATAGATTTTCTCGGGAAAAGATTTCTCTTCTGCTAAAAGATTACGGCGTAATTTTAGAGGTTCCGGAAAATAGCACCCCTGAAGAGATAACAATTGTTTTGCGCACAAGCGATTTTTTGCAAAGCGAGATAAAGCTGAGGGAGTTAGAGCCTTTGGTTAAGTCCTTTTCCAGCGATAGGGTGATTTTTAACATGGATAGAAAAAATATGGACGCCTTTAGGGCGTTGCGTATCAGATACGCGCAGCTACAATGAATGCGACGCTAAAATATGTGCCTAATTTCCTGTCGTTGTCGCGGATTATTTTATCCTTTTTCTTGATTCCTCTCATTCTAAATGGTTACGTCGGCATGAGCAGCTTAGTTTTTGCCGTTGCCGCAGTTTCGGATTTTCTTGACGGTTACTGCGCGAGAAAATTTAAAGTTTCATCCGCTTTTGGAGCTGCGCTTGACCCTCTGGCGGACAAAATTTTTATGGTCATAGTCTATTCTCTGTGGGCTTATATTGAATTTATTCCATTCTACGTTGCCGCAGTCGTAATCGCGAGAGATTTGCTGATATTGTCTATCGTATCGCTTTGTAAATGCCGCGGAATAAATCTCACGATTGCCCCTTTGGTTTCCAGCAAGATTAACACCACAATTCAGATGCTGTTCATAACGCTAATTCTAGCTTGTAAGCTTCTGACAATGGATATACCATATTTTGTGGATGCCGGAGCGGCTATTGTATGCTTGTCTACGTTTTATTCCGGAGCAGATTATGCACAAAAGTACCGTTGGATATGGCCAGAGTTATTTAAATAGCAAATCCATCTTTTGGATAGCTGTTTCGCTCTTTTTTCTCGTATTCTTCCATTTATTTTCTGATATATGCTTTCCGTTCGTTGTGGGGTTCATTCTTGCATATCTATGCGCTCCATTGATGAATGTTCTCGTGAAGCATGCCAATAGAACATTGCTTAGTTTGATATTTTCGCTGTGCTCTGTATTTATGTTTATATGGATTGGAGCGGAGACATTTCCCAGAATCAAGGAATATTTGTTTTTGATAACGAATCATTTGCCTGAGTACTACGACAGGTTCGTATTGTTTTTGGATAAAACTTTTTCCTCTGCAGAATTAGTTCAATATAAGCCTGCGATTGTGAATTTAAAGCTGGAAATACAACGATATTTAGGTCAAAAAGTACATATTTTAGCTTCGATAGTGGAAGGAATCGCATCCAAGCGGTATGTAATCACCAATTTCTTTTCCTTTTTCATAATTATGCCGATTTCATTTTTCTATTTTCTTAGGGATTGGAGCATATTGAGCGACTTTGTTTGCGATGCTGTTCCAAGTCGGCAAAGAAGCGTTTTAATTGAAACTTCTATGATCATACGCAGAACTTTTGGAAATTTTTTCCGCGGGCAATTTTATGTGGTTGCGATTTTGTCTACCTACTATGTTTTATCGCTGCTGGCCATTGGCATTGATAAGTGTCTTTTCCTTGGCGTTATATCCGGACTTTCGTCTTTCATTCCATTTATTGGAGCGTTGTTCTCTCTCTTTTTGGTGATGTTGGTGAGCCTGCCCATGCTAACCCTGGTGAAAATATACATAATTCTAGCCATTTATACGGTTGGACAGTTTTTTGAGGGTTACATGCTAACGCCGCGCTTCGTTGGGAAAAAAACCGGTCTTCATCCGCTGTGGATTTTATTCTCATTTTTCGCTGGCATTGAACTACTCGGCGTTATTGGAGTGTTGGTGGCAATTCCATTGGCCGCCGTTGCAAGAAACCTCATAGGCTTTGCTTTGAGTAGATTCAGGGCTAGCCAAGCTTATAAGCAGTAATGCGAATGACGCAGCAGGAGATTTTTAATTTCCATAAAGTTGAAAATATTAGCTGGAGCGATTTTATCGAAAGCAGTGAAAATTATGATGCCATTGCCTGTCTGATGAAATGGCCTGCATGGACTCGCAATGGAGTGATTTTATTCGGCGGAGCTGGAACGGGGAAAACGCATCTGGCAGCCTTGTGGGCACAGACCGCAAATGCCGTATATATTCTAAACGAAGCTCTTAACCACGATCCGCGGGATTTATTTGCCGCCGACTGCAATTTTGTTATCGACAATTTTGATAATTTTTTGGATTTAAGCTACGGACGGCAGGATTGGATATTTCATTTTTTTAACATTGCTCACGAAAAAAATAGATATTTTTTGATTTTAAGCAAATCCAATCCAATTTCTTGGGACATAGAGCTGAACGATTTAAAATCGCGAGTACTTGCTCTTTCAGCGGTAGAAATACAGAATCCAGGCGACGAATTGCTATTTAAAATCGCAAAAAAAATAATGAGAGATCTGGAACTTACAGTTCCGGACGAGGTGTTATCTCACTTACTCTACGTGATTGACCGCAACGTAGCGTCTGTGGCTAAGGTTTTGAGGACGCTGGATAAATTATCTCTCCAACAGAAAAAAAGCATTACGTTATCGTTTGCTAAAAAGTATTTAAACAGGGAGGAACGAATTAAATCCCCAAATTTTTCAGGCGAATTACAAATGTGAAGACGGTTTCCGGTTTTAAATCTCCGCCGCCGTAGTTTCTCTTTTCAATTGTTATCTGGATTTCTGTACATTCGTTGCGCCATTGCAGTCCGATGTTGTGTTTCACTAATTTACACCTGTTTAGCGGTTTTTCGTGAAGGTTAACGGCATTTCTAAACTCGTTGCCAATTACGATTCCTCCTTTTAGTGTTGTGCTGCTGGTTGCGTGCCAGGCGACGTCCAACATTACTCCCTTATATTTCTGAATTTTCTGATCTTCCGTCAAAGAAGACGCGTTACTTGCGAACGGATCAAACAGGCATTGCTTCCCTTTAAAGGCAAGGATCTCAAAATCAACCTTCTTGTTGGAAAAATGCAGTCCTCCTTCCAATGTAAGCCATTTTTTCGCCTGAGTTGAATAGCTTCCATTACTCACAAAGGTGAGTTCATCTGATAAAAAGACGTCTAGAGCCGTAATGATATTCGAATGTTTGTGCTTTATGCCAGAACTTTCAAGTCGTTTCTGAGGAAACGCCAATTCTGTTGATCTTCCGATCATAAATCGATACAAATTTTCTCCGCCATTGTAACCGGCAAGCTTTAATCCGTAATAAATACGTTTTCCGGAATCTACATTGTACGAAGAAATGGACCTGTTTTCGTCAAATAGGTTCAGATTATTCGCTTCGCATACTGGATCTTCAAAAACGTCCTCATATTTTTTATTGGTGGAAATTATGGTTCCGGCGATTGGAGTGACAATGGTGCTTGCCCAATCTGATGAGATAACTAGCGGCCATTGCCAGGAACAATGCAGCAGCGGAATAGCGCAGAATGACGAGTCGTAGTCGGTTTTTTGCCTTTCCGAGACGTTTAACCCCCTGAAAAGAGCCGCGCCCTTTATGTTAAAAATATTTCCATGCGGAAGTAATATTTTTTTATCCCAGGAAGCTTCTGAGATCATTTTTTGCGCAGATCTGTTGTTATTGAAGTCCAAATTCATAAACATGAAGTCCCAATGAAAAGTGCCGTCCAATAGCTCGTTGGAATAATTGCGCTCTAGAGCTGGAAAAATGCGCGGAACATTTTGGGAGTACTCGCTCTGGAACATCGCCGTTTTTAGAGACGTATAATTTCCGCCGTCGAATCCCTCCAGTTTTACGTTGCTTTCTAATACTCTATCAACGCTTTGAAAAAATGGGAACCTTTTTAAATAATATCTATCTGACGCCAAATTAATATCTGAACTGCACCTCCAAACATCGTTTATCTCGTACCTTATCTTTGAAAATACATGTCCCCGATAGCCGGAATCTTTTATCTTCTTTATGGCTTTTTCTTCAAACGCATCGCTTCCGGCTACATCGGATACGGACTTAGTGCCAGTCATACTGGCGTCGATGTTGAATTCTCCGTTGGGGAATCGTAGGCCGTAGTAAATCCATCCAACGCCGCCGATTTTTGAAGTCACAATTGGCTTAAGCAACAACTCTTGAGAACCTCCAATGGAATATAAATATTTGGGGCATAAGCTGAATCCAGCTTTACTGGATGTAGAAAATTCAGAAACCAAAAGACCGCTTTTCCTCTTTATTTTGGGGCTCACATGGCACAAATAAGGCATGTAAATAATTGGAGATCCAAACAATTCAAATTCTGCATTTTCATACTCGGTATATTCTTCCGGATCAAAGGTTACGCAGGGAGATTTTATTTGCCATGTCAACTCTTCGCAATCCGTGCATTCATAGCAGGGCGTGAAAATTGCGTTCTTTAACACAAATTTTCCATCTTTCAGGATGCACTCTTCAGCCGCTAATCTTGACTTATCTGGCATTATTATTTTTATGTTCTTTGCATTTCCAGAAGTGAAATTTTTGCTTACGGACAGCGAATCCATAAAATAGGCGTTCAATTTTTCGTCCTTTGCGATTACATTTCCCTTCGCCTCTATAAGTTCGTTTTTTTTGTCATAGGAAATTTCGTCGGCTGATATTATGCGGTTGTGATATACGATTATCACGTTTCCGCTGCAGTGGACTGCATCTTTTGTATACCTGGCGTTATTGGAATTAATGAACGTGACTTCTTCGGCAGAGAGCCGAGCGAAAAATAAGCAGCTTACCGTCATTAGTAGTAATTTTTTCATGCTTCCTTCCAGATCAGCACGGCTACGGAGACTAACAATAGCACAAGGACCAGACTCCAGCAGGCGAGCGGCGCAGATATTATGCCGGTATGCGCTAGAGATTCAAGCATGTTGTTGGCGAATCTTAGCAGGATTGCGCTTGCTATGACTTTTACTGCAACGCTGGTTTTCGTTTTATAGCGATTAATCGGAAGACAAATGATTGCGGCGATTAGGGCGAATAAAATAAAGCTGACGAAATTGGACAGCAGCTTATGTAAGCTTAATTCGTAGAGCTTCAATGTTACTAAATTCTCTTTCTGTATTTTGTAAATTTTGTATAACGAATAGATGTTCTGCTTGGTCGGCGGTTCTAGCAGCAAGGAAATTAAATCCTGCGACGCTCTGCTTTGCGTTTTTAGCGTATCCTTTCTTCTAATTCCGTTGCCGTCTATGATGGTTACATCTTTTAAAATCCATCCGTTGTTTTTGATTGCGACTTTGCCGGCAAATATACGTTCGTTATTCGTCATGTCGAATAGATATAGTCCGTTTATTTCGCCTTTTTTGATGGCTCTTATGAATATCATCTCATCGCTTTTATGGCAATTTATCCAGATGTTTTCATTTGTTTCTACAGAATCGCCGATGCGAGCGGATGCCTTATCATAAAACATTTTTTCACAGGACAAACCTAGAGGATGAAAAATAAACAGCCAAGCGGCTGCTGCAAAAATCGCAAAACTGACGAATGGATACAAGATTTGCTGCGGAGATTGGCCGCTGGATTTCAGAACGGTCATTTGATTCGATTTACATAAATTCCAGAGACTAAAAGTTGCCGTTGCGAAATACGCATAGTGCAAAATTTCGCTAAAGGTCGACGGAGTTCTCAGAAAAGATAACTTTATCGCAAATAGCGTTTCGTCTATGTTGGACATGGGAAACTTTCTGCCAATTTCTGCGAAATCAAAAAGCAAAATCAAGCAGAACGCCGACAACGATGAAAAAATCATCATCTTCAATTGCATTTTGAAAAGATATTTAAAAAGTGTCTTTTTCATTCTATAAATTTACGTTTTTGCCAAATTAAAATTACTAGCGCCAGAAAAGATCCTTCAACCAACACGTGATTAAGGGCTACAAGCTCTGGATTCTTAGCGCTCGCATTTGCGATCCAGAAAAAAAATCCTTGAAATAGTACGATTGCGGACACAAGATATCCCATTCTGGGAATCGTTGGTTTTCTTCTATGGGGAGACTGCACTATTATGAAAAATGCTAACAGCGAGAATATGAAAGCGAGGAGCGGAGATAGCATTTTTTGATGGAAAAGCGCTCTTTGCGCCATCGTTATTTCCGCATCGTCCACATTTTCCTGCAACAATTCGTGAATAAATTTTTCATTGGGCTGAGGCGGCTTATTTTCTGCGCTTAAAACCTCCTTTAGGTTACAATTGTAGGATTGGAATTGCATGATAGAATCTCGGTGAGTTTGAAGATCTATTTCGGCGCGCTCTCCCTTGACGAGCATGAGTACGTTGTCCTTTATGGCTCCCTGCTGCGCGTAATAGGCGTAAGTTTTTTCAGGGTTTCTTACGTCGATGATGAATATATCTCGAAAGTACGAATTGCCAACGTATTCTTTGGCATATATTGAAAATCCATTGCCTGAAAAAATGGATCCTGATGTTTCTGGAGGATTGACGTTGTTCTTTATTTTGAATTCCTGAGCGCGGAATTTTTTCCAGGCAAGCGGCGAGACGTAAACATTGTTGATATATAGGTAGCATGTCATGGCGGTGGCCAAAACCAAGAGAGGAGAAAGCATTCTTATGGGCGATACTCCTGCGGATTGCAGCGCCACAAGCTGCTGCGATTCGATAAATCTCTGATAAACAAAAGCTGCAGATATGGCTAACGCCATGGGGAGAATTACGGCAACGATGTCTACAGATAAATAGGATGTAAATTTCAAAAATTTTGCAAGACTAATGCCGCTGGAGTTCAACATGCTAAGATATCTGGAAGACTGTACTATCCAGGCACAGAAAGCTAGCGCCGCCGTAGAATAGACGGTTACTCTGAAAATTTTAACCAGTATTTCACTTGTCAAGCGATCCAATTCTACCTCTTTTCGCGCGAATTATATAATATGATCCAATTTGATTTCTATTGTTTTTCATAGTATTTTAAGCGTCGGCTGTAAAGGGGAATTATGCTGAAAATTTCGGTAAAAAAGTCGTTTCGCGTTTGCTGCGTAGCTTTGTTGTTATCTGTGGGCGATGCCGACGCGGTTGCTAAAAAAAAATCTGTCGAGCACCAAAAGGAATACAACGGCATTGTCGCTGTGGTGAACGAGGATATCATTACCTTCAACGATCTGGAAGATCGGGTTAATATGGTTTTGTTTTCCATAGGCGGTAGCGCTACGCCTGAACTAAAAGCTAAAATTTCTCGAGAAGTCCTGAAGGAAATGATTCATGAGCATCTCAGATGGCAATGTACGAAAAAATACGAGCCAAAAGGAGGTTGGGTTCCGGAAGATGCCATAAAATCGACCTTTTCCGATATAGCCAAGCGCAACAATATGGAGAGCGATGCCTTTGGAGAATTATTGGCCAAAAAAAATATAGATAAAGACGCAATATTGAAACAAATAAAGGTAAACCTTGCCTGGATCGAGTACGTAAAGGCTCGCTTTGGCAGATTTATAAATATCTCAGAGTCGGAAATAAATCGAACAATGATGGAAGTAAAGGAGAAGATGAATCAGGAATCGTTTTATGTGCACCGCATGTTTTTTCCAGTATCAGATCCAGTCAATGATAAATCCGTTCTGTCGCATGTGAATAATTTAAACCAGATGCTTGCTCGTGGAGCTGATTTTGCCGGCATAGCTCGGCAATTTTCCAAAAGTCCCGATTCTTCCAAAGGCGGCGAGATCGGATGGGTATTTCGCGGGCAGTTGTCGGAGGAAGAAGACTCCGCTCTCGCCAAGATGACCGTTGGAAGTCGATCCGTAGTGCGCAACAGCCGCGGTTACGTTATTTTATTTCTGCAGGATAAAAAAGAAGCCGGCCTGAGCACATTCACCGATCTCAAATTTGTGCAAATAGTGACTCCGTTTAGCTCTCCCAACCCAAGCGATGAAGAGGTCAATCGGCTCATGGGTTACGCGCTGGATATGAAAAAGAACTCGCCTAATGCTCGCGCTATGATTCAGAATGCAAAGGATTCCGGTTTCTGCGAAATTTCCGAACCGGTAGCTGTTGTTCTGGAAAGCATGCAACCTCAATTTCGTGCGATGCTTTCTGGAATTGCCGCCGGATGCATAGGAACCCCGATACCTACGCCGCAGGGAATTGTCACCATATGCATGCTGGATAAACAAACGCGACAGATTAAGGATCCGTCTCCAGACGACTTAAAAATTCAGAAAATGAGCGAACGTCTAAGCGTTTTTGCGGATAGAGAACTGCAGTATTTGAAGAAAAAGTCTTACATGAGAATTAACGAAAAGTATGGATCGCAGCGCGAGTTTATTTAATAAACTGGAAAATCTCTCGGCCAAAACAATATTTGATGAGTTTTATAATAAAACCAAAAAAAAATTCGGGCAAAATTTTCTTTTTGACGGAAAAATCAGCCGAAAAATCGTTTTGGCGGCCGGCGATCTTAGTGGGAAAATTGTGCTGGAAATTGGACCGGGCCCCGGCGGGCTGACGTTGGAAATTTTGAAGCAAAACGTAAAAAAGTTGTTTGTGCTTGAATTTGATAGTCACTGGGCCGAGGTCTGGAGAAGCTTGCGCCATATTTTCGGCGATAAATTAGAGGTTGTGGAATGCGACGCTTTAAAGTTTGATACGGAGCGCATAGCGCCCGAGGTAATTATTTCAAATTTACCATATAATATTTCCACGCAACTCATATGTAAATGGCTTCCAAGATTTCACCTCTACGAGCGGCTGATTTTGATATTTCAAAAAGAAGTTGCAGATAGATTTTGCGCTTTGCCGCGTACAAAAGCATACGGTAGATTGTCGGTTTTAGCCCAATGGAAATCTAAAGTTTCGAAAATATTTAATCTAGAATCCGGCAGCTCTTTCCCAGCTCCAAGAGTGAAATCCGCCGTGCTAAAATTCGTTCCGTTCAAATTAAACCAGTGCTCATGTGCCGAGGAATATTTGCAATTTGATAATTTCCTTGCCTCCATGTTTATGCATCGCAGAAAAATGGCGATAAAATATCTGGGCGCGTTTTTGCCTGATCCAGAAGATACTCTAAAAATTTTGGGCTATGATAAAAACATTCGAGCAGAAGAGATATCCGTTGCCGATTACATAAAAATTCTCGAAAAAATTTGCCATGGCAGAACCTAACGCGATGTGGATTTAGTCGTTGCATCTGCATGTTTTATAGCTGCGGCAAGCGATTCAGCCATGTTTCCCAGTTCAGACGAGTCTTCGCTTTCTAGATATATGCGAATAACGGGTTCTGTTCCGGATGGACGCAGAATTAGACGACCCTTATCGCCCAAAATAATCCTAATTTTTTCGGCTTCTTTCGAAACTTGAGCGTCATGGATAACGGCTTTGTCGCTGACCGCTACGTTTTTGCCGAAATTTGGATAAGAGCGAAAAACATTGTTCAATTCGCTGAGTTTTTGACCGGAATTAACGGCGTATTCAAGAACTTTTAGGGCGGCAAATAGTCCGTCGCCGGTTGGAGCATGTGGCATTAGTATTATATGCCCGGAAGG
>JAISOD010000049.1 GCA_031275895.1 Holosporaceae bacterium
AGACTTTTGACAGTATCCCTCAGCAGATGGCAAATTACTCCGCCTGTAATGGGATCCAATCCAGACGTAGGCTCGTCGAATAGCAGAATCTCTGGTTCTACAGCGATTGCCCTTGCCATGGCGGCTCGCTTCTGCATACCTCCAGATATTTCAGATGGATATAGATCAAAAACTCTTGGTTCTAACCCAACGGCCAACAATTTCTCAGCAGCAATTTTACGACATTGGGATATATTTTTTTTCGTCTGTCTAATACCAAATTCCACATTCTCGATAATACTCATGGAATCGAACAGAGCGTTGCCCTGGAATAATATGCTAAACTTTCTCATGTATTCATTGTAACGAGACGGATCTTTCACGCTTATGCCGTCTACGCATATGTCTCCGGAATCAATTTCCATAATTCCCAACAAGCACTTTAGTAACACAGACTTCCCGCAGCCGGATTGGCCCAATATTATGTGAGACTCTCCTTTTTCTATACTCAAAGAAATTCCCTTGAGGACTTCCAGCCCTCCGGAAAATGATTTGCGAACGCAATCAAAAGTTATTTTACTCATATTCCAAAAAACAACGCCGTTAATAGATAATTTAAAACCAAAATACCGATACAGGACGATACAACGGCACTTGTGGTGGCGTTGCCAACTCCTCTAGCTCCGAGATCGCAGTGAAACCCATGGTAACATCCAAAACAGGCGACAGAGAGTCCGAAAAATGCAGCCTTTACCAATCCGGAAATCACATCGATCAGCTCCATATTTCTGACCGTCTGAGCAACATAGGAGCCGGCTGAAAAGTCCAGCAGCGTGGTCGACACCAAAAATCCTCCCATTACGCCTATAACGTCGGCGATTAGCACCAGAAATGGCACCATAAGCACTCCTGCAATGATTCGCGGAGCTACCAAGAACTTATAGGGATCCACGCCCATGGTGACGAGAGCGTCAATTTGCTCGCTAACCCGCATTGAGCCAATTTCAGCGGCGATGGAGGAACTCGTCCTGCCGGCGACCATTAATCCAGCAAAAACAGGCCCCAATTCTCGCGTAATGGATATCACGACAACGGAGGCAACTGCTCCTTCCGCATTGAATCTTGTGAACCCGACGTAGGTTTGAAGAGCCAAAACCATGCCGGCAAAAATAGCAGTTAATCCGACTATTGGTAGAGAGTAAAACCCTATCGCCGTTAATTGACGAAATATTTCTTTCCAGAAAAACGGCGGCAAGAAGCAACTTTTAACACCGCGAGCCGTAAAAATGGAGATCATACCTATCTCCTGCAACGACGCTAACGCATAACTTCCCAGAGTAGATATCGGTTTAGACATTATGCTTCTCCCAAATAAACTCTTTTAACTCTTTGACCAAACCGGCACGCTACTTCATAGGGCAAAGTTCCTAACTCCAGAGACCATTTCTCCAGAGTATAGTCCGGAGTCCTAGTTAAGGCTACCCAATTGCCGATCTTCAAATGCGATTCGTCCACATCGGTTGCGTCTAACGCGAGATAATCCATGGATATTCTACCAATCATGGGAATCTTTTTTCCAGCTAAAAATCCATACCCGAAGCCGGAAAATTTACGCATAAAACCGTCGGCATAGCCCATACCCAAAGTTATGGTCTTCATATCTCTAGTAGCCGTAAACGTCGCTCCATAGCCGATTGTTTCTCCTGCCTTTAGCGAATTTACCTGAACGATTCTAGAAAAAATATCTGCAATTGGAAGCATGGATCCTATTTTATCATCTCGAATGGCGATGCCGTACAATGTTTTACCTGGCCTTATCAAGTCAAACAGATATTCTTTTCCCAGAAAAAAACCATAAGTGGCCGAAAGGCTTCCCTTCGGATTGCCCAATATCCTCAAAATACTCTTGAATTTATGCAGTTGCTCCGTATTCTTTTTGTGCTCCGGCATATCTGCGCAGGCCAAATGACTCATGACAAAAGATATATTCAGATGAGTCCTAATTCTTTCGTAATTGACGACAGCATCCTCGGGCGAAAATCCATTTCTGCACATGCCAGTGTCTACGTGAACTACTGCATCGAGCTTTCGGTTCAATTTTTTCGCATGATTAATCCACAGATCCGCCTGATATATTCCATTCAAAACCGGAGTTAAATTGTGGGAAGTCAACATGTCTTCCGTATAGTCCAAAAGGCCGCTCAGAACAAAAATTTGAGCGTCGGAGCTTAAGACTTCACGAACCGCGACTCCTTCGGCTATGGTCGCCACAAAAAACTGGCGACAGCCCTCTTTATACAGTCGTTTGCTGACTGGAATTGCTCCAAATCCGTAGGAATCAGCTTTTATGACGCTTCCAATTTGGACGTTACCGATTCTACCTTGGATTTCGGCGTAATTTTTAGCGAGATTATCCAAATTTATAACGGAAACCGCTAAAACATGCGGCTCCACTCTATCTAAAGCTTCCGATATTTGATCATTCATAACTGCTCTTTCGACTGTCTGACAAATTATCAAATTTTGTATATTTGCCGTCAAAAAATAATCTTACGGTCCCAACCGGACCATGGCGCTGCTTAGCGACGATCACCTCCGCCAGATTATATATTTTCGACATTTTATCCAGCCATTCTGCATGCTTCGGTGTTCCAGGAGAAGGTTCTCGACGAGCTTCGTAATATTCTTCCCGATACACGAACATAACCACGTCTGCATCCTGTTCTATGGATCCAGATTCGCGGAGATCCGCCAACTGAGGGCGCTTATCGTCTCGAGCTTCAACGGCGCGCGACAATTGAGATAGAGCCAACACTGGAATATCCAATTCTTTGGCTAAGGCTTTCAGAGCTCTAGTGATCTCGGCAATTTCCTGAACTCTATTTTCGTTTCTTTTGTCGCTATTTCCAGAAAGAAGTTGCAGGTAATCGATCACTATTAGATCGAGTCCATATTGGCGCTTCAATTTCCGTGCGCGCGTTCTGAGAAACTGAGCCGTAAGCGCCGGAGTATCGTCTATGAACAGCGGTAACTCGGCCAAATTTTTGTTTGCTTCAACAATTTTCATAAAATCTTCGTCTTTTATTTCTCCGCGTCGTATCCTTTCGGAGGGAATGGCGCATTCCTGTGATAAAACTCTGGTTACCAATTGCTCGGAAGACATTTCAAGCGAAAAAAACGCCACTTTCCCTCCGCCGTCGGCATTTTTCATCCGAGCCATGGCTGCGTGAAACGCAATATTAGTGGCCAACGCAGTTTTACCCATGGAAGGCCGCCCTGCTAGAATTATCAAGTCCGACCTATTGAGTCCGCCCAGCAACTTATTCAGGTCTATGAAACCACTGGTGACGCCGGTGATGCTGCTGTCGCTTTTATAGGCCCTTTCCGCTATTTTAATTGCGTCCGCCGATGCTCCGGAAAATGAAACCAATCCACGCTGATCATTGGCAACGGAAAGATCGTATAGTCTGGTCTCCGCTTTCTCTATCTGATCCTTGGCTTTGCTGTTTAACTCGAATGTCAAGGCTTCCTGAGACATATCCTCGCCGATCAATATCAGCTGACGGCGCAGATATAATTCATAGATGAGCTTTGCGTAATCGTTAACTCCGGAAATCGATACTACCGCGTTGACCAATTGCACGAGATAGTCTCCTCCGCCCACGTCCCGCAATTCATCATGCTTTTCAAAGTAAGCTTTTAGGGTAATGGGATCGGCAATCAGACCTTGAGATATTAATTTGCCTATGGCGTCGAAAATCTTTCCATTAACCGCAGTAGCAAAATGCACTGGGAAAAGCGATTCGGATATGTTCTCGAAGCACTCGTTATTCAACATAATCGCCCCAAGAAGCGATTGCTCAGCTTCGATATTGTGAGGTAGAACCCTCATTTTCTGCTCTTTTGTCGTATTCATAACGTCTAAAGAATCCAAATACATTCTCTTGGAGATGATAGCTAATTATACATCAAGCCGTCGCCCAATGCTAGTAAGTCATGCCTAATGCAACGCGAACCATGGATTAGAACGCTAATCCATAATTCGCGCTATACAAATCTGTTCGCCATTGCGTTTTAAACGTCATAAAATGGTTAATTTTTATGGATAGAGCATGATATTTTTACGGTTAGTATATTGAATAATAAGCATTTTCAAAAAAATACTTGATTTTTATAAAAAAATATATGAACATGATGACGTTCAACACAAAAAAAATAATACCAAAAATATAACGGAGGCAAATGTGCTTAATTTGTTGAAGCATTTTGGCGCCCAAAGGAAAGATAATTTCTTCGCCTATCACGGCGTTGGCGATCCTCGATGGACGCCCTGCGAATATGGAGCTCTTGCGGAGGAAGGATTCCAAAAGAACGTGTTCGCCTACAGAGCTATTAATTTAATTTCTAAAAGCATCTCTTCTATTCCCATAATGGTCAAAAAAGATGAGGGCACAGCGGAAAATGACGCTATAGCAGAAATTCTACAGAGACCAAATAGCCGTCAAAGTAGGAGTTCGTTTCTAGAAAACGTGGTGAATTATCTCATGATTTCTGGGAATGCCTTTGTACACTGCGATGATAACGAGGAATTGCACTGTCTGCGCAGCGATCGCGTTCAAATAATTCCCAACGCGTCTAAAACTACCGTCGATTCCTATACTTACGGCGTTGATTCTTCCAAATTTAATTTGAAAAAGGAAGACATTTTACACCTGAAGTTTTTCAATCCCTTAAACGATTGGTATGGATTCAGTCCTATGCAAGCAGCCTTTCGCTCCATAGATCAATATAATGAGATGTCTAATCATAATTTAGCCGTCATGCAAAATGGCGGGCGACCTTCAGGTTGCTTGGTTGTAAAGAACGCGGAGAATCTTACGGAAGAACAGAGAGCGCAGCTAAGATCTGATATCCAAGGCGCTTATGCGGGCGCAAAGAATGCTGGAAGAGTCATGATTCTGGAAGGCGGCTTGGAATGGAAAGAAATGGGCCAGTCACTGAAGGACTTGGACTTTGATTCCGGCAGAAATACCGTTGCTCGCGAGATAGCTCAGGCATTTGGCGTTCCTCCAGTTTTAATGGGAATTCAAGACTCTGCTTTCATGAGTTACAAGGAAGCGAGACTACATTTTTGGGAGGACACGATTTTGCCTCTGGCCGAATTTATTCGCCTGGAGTTCAGCAACTGGCTATCCATTAAATTTAGGAAGCGTGTTGAAATAATTTTTGACCTCGATGCGGTCTCCGCGCTCTCATCTCGCCGCGAAAGTCTCTGGAACAAAATATCAAACGCAGATTTCCTAACTATTGATGAAAAAAGAGAAATTTTGGGATATCTGCCCGCAAAAGAATAGGTAAAATATGAAATTTTTAACGCCATGTTTGCATATAAAATCGATGCAGGACGATGGAGAAATTTCCGGATACGCCAGTGTGTTTAACATGGCTGACGGATACGGCGACGTAGTTCTAAAGGGAGCTTTCGCGACCGCCGTCAATGATTTTAAATCGGGGAAGAGACCGAAACTACTCTGGCAGCACGATGTAAATTCTCCGATTGGAGTAATTGAAGACATTGTGGAAGACAATTACGGGCTTTTTATTGGATGTTGCCTTCTCATGGAGATACCAAAAGCAAAAGAAATTTACCATTTGCTGAAAAATAAGGCCATCGACGGGTTTTCCATCGGCTACAGGATAAGAGACAGCTATTTTAGCAATAATAATCAGTATCTTACCGACATCGATCTGCTGGAAGTATCCATCGTTACATTTCCAGCGTGCCAATCGGCCGTCGTGGAAGATGTAAAGAGTCAATTGTATGTCCTGCAAAAAATCAAAGAAATATCTAACAAATTGAAAAGGAAAATAAATGGATAGAGAAATACAGCAAGCTATTTCCGAATTAAGTGAAAACGTAAATGGCTTTATAAAAAACAATGAGAAAACGCACCTAAAAGCGAAAAATGAAATGGCAGCTCTGCCTCTGTCGGAGAATCTAAACGACGATACCTACAGAAAGTCGAATTTTTCCTCATACATTCGCCATGGAGTCGATCATTTTCTTACGAAATCCATGAGCGACAAAACTGGAGAGAGCGGCGGGCATCTGATTCCGCAGGAAATAGCCCTGCACATTAATGAAAAATTGAAGAGCCTTTCTCCCATGAGAGCGATTTCTCGCGCCATCACCATATCGACGAGCTCCGTGGATATATTGGTGGACTCAAAATTGCCTGAGGCCGGCTGGGCGGCGAGTACGAACGATAGTAGAGATGAAACTGACTCGCCGGAAATCAAGAAAATCAAAATTCCCGTTCATGAAATTTTTGCGAAACCAACGGCCAGTCAGAAGCTTCTGGACGACTCGCAAATCAATGTGGAGGAATGGCTGATTACCAAAATTGCGGAAAAAATAGCCGCGCTGGAAAATAGCGCCTTTGTGAACGGGGACGGCAACAATAAACCTCACGGATTCTTGCAGTGCGAGTCTTCCGATGAAGCAAAGAGGGACTTCGGCAAGTTGCAGCATTTTTACACGGGAGCTAAAGGGAATTTTGCAGCCGACGACAAGGCTGTAGATATCCTCGTCGATATGGTTTGTTCCATTAGGCCAATTTATGTAAAGAATGCCAAATGGATCATGTCCAGAGCCGCTTTGGCCAAAATCAGAAAATTGAAGAATAAGGACGGCGGATACCTATGGCAGCCGTCCACGGCTGAATCGTGCCCGTCGAGTCTGCTGGGCTATCCGGTGATCATTGACGACGATATGCCGGGGATTACGGAAGGCGCCGAATCAACCTCGATTGCATTTGGTGATTTCTACTCCGGATACCAAATAGTCGACAGGCAGGGACTGCAGATTTTAAGGGATCCCTACACGTCGAAGCCTTTTGTGGAATTTTACGCCTCCAAGCGCACCGGAGGAGAAGTGGTGGATTTCGACGCGATTAAATTGCTGAAATTCGCTGAAAAATCAGAATAATTTTATGGAGAACAAACTGTGCAACTAAATCTTATAAAAAAACCGGAAAGCGAGATTATATCGCTGCAGGAAACAAAAAATTACCTGCGCCTGGATCATGATTTCGACGATAATTTGATCGCAAGCACAATAAAATCTACTCGGGAAGCTCTTGAATCCATCATTCAGAAGTCTATTTTGAAGCAAACCTGGGAATATGTGCTGGACAATTGCTCCATTTGCAACTTTGATTTCGGCGAGAGCGACTATCCGAGCATTTTCTGCGATATCATAAAAATTCCGCTTCCCAAACCTCCGATTATGAAAATTGTCAGCGTTACAATCGATGGAAAGGAGCAGAAGGAAGTGAAATACTCCGTCGAAAAAATAAATTATAAGTTTTGTCTTTGCGTTAATTGCGGAAAGTCCATCTGCCGCAGGAATAAAATTTCCATAAAAATCGTCTACAAAGCCGGAATCGCGGATAAAGTAGATAATATTCCCTATCAGCTGAAATTGGCCAATCTAATGCTGGTGGCGAACGCCTATCAGGAGAGATTTTCCTACAAACAGGATGGCGTCATTTCCCAGGGTGTGAAGCAGTTGCTCAGTCCGTTCTTGAATTTAAGAATTTTTTAGGATTTTAATGTTCAGAAATTTATTTGATACAAAAGTAAGAATAGAAGCGTTGGAGAAAAAATTATCAGCCGACAATCTGTGGATTTCGGAGTACAATCTTTGGAAGGAGGTTTGGGCTTCGATTTCCATTCGAGATATTTCCGCAAGGCGCGCGTTATACCTTTTTCGCATAAAGTGGCTGAAGGATTTTCCGCGGGACTTTCGCGTAGTCGTCAAGGATAAAATCTTCACTCCGACTCAATTCCCAATCGTAGAGCCGGCCAACAATCTGGTTCTATTTCATGCGGTTCTTAACTGACCCGCAGATAAATACAACAACGTTTTAAGCATAAGGAGAACAGAATGCTACCCTGGGATATGGGCGTTATAAACGCCATAAAGCAAGGATTAAAATGGCCGATTTTTCCATCTAAACCTCCGGAAGAGTTGAGAAAAACGCCGCATCTTATTTTTGAGTTACAAAATGTTCTACAAGGGAAAAATTTAATGTCTAGGGCAGAGTTTTTGATTACCATTGTGGATAGGGACGAGGTTACTGGAACCGCCTTTGAAATTCTCAAAGCCATCAACAAAATTATCAGCAAAGAGCTGACGCTATTTCAGGGTAACTGCGCCATTGGATCGGCGAAAATAAAAATAAATTCCGTTGCAAGTAAGGAAAATAGCCTTATATTAAACCTGGTGGCAATACTGCAGCTAAAGGCAATTTATGAAGACCAGTAATTGGCGAAGGAGTTACTGTGACAAAAGAAGTTAATGATGAAAATAGAGGGGATTCTGCGGAAGAATTGGGCGAATATCTGGAGCGTCTATCGAGAACCACGCCCACAACCATGCCTGAATGGATGAATTGAAATGCATGAATCAAATTTAATATTGGGCATTGCAGGACTTCCGCCGGAAAGCGCTAGAAATTGCGTTCAGGAGCTCTTTCCCATTCCAAGCGGGGAATTTAAAAAATCCATTAACGGCGATCTGTTATTTCTGGAGACGAGCGAACGTAAGCGCTATAAAAGCATAATCACCTGCCGAGATGTGAATTCTCCGTTGGTGGATAGAGTTTGGATTGGCTCTCAGATTACGCTGGGATGCATCCAAAATTTATGGCAGTCAATTAGCCCCGGCTCTACGGAAGCTCAGCTAATACGCCCTGCCGTTGAAGGATCCGTTTGCGTCGTAAATAGTTTCGGAGATCCGATAAGATTCAGCTCCCCCGATAATCATGTAAAACTCTACAAATCGTACGAAGACGTAGTATTCCTATGCTTCAGGCCATGGTTGACCATGTGCGTTACTGATTTCTCGTTGGAGACGGACGAATGGAAAATGCAGGGCGGCTGGAAATTGGTTTTGGAAGAGATATAGCGGTGCGGCAAATGTGGCTTTTATGTCACTGCCGTGAAGATATCGTTTTTAAACGCAAACGCCATGTGGATTTTGTTAAGGACTTTCTGCTACTATCGGCACGCATGGTGCGTTTGTTTTGATAGAAGGGTTATGACATGAGAAAGGCATTATTTTTTGGCGGCGTGCTCGCGTCTCTGTTTGTTGTTGAAGCAAAGGAGGACGCTGGGATGGCGGCCGAGAGCAAAGGAATCAGAGAAATCGAGGAGACGGTCGATCATAGAAGGGGAAAGGATGCGCTGGAGGGATTCTACATCGCCGGCGGTTTGCTGAAGTCGACCTCCATTACCAAGGTGCAGAAGGTGGAGGACGTCATAAGGGTGACGTCTGACCTGCCTGTTGTAGCGAACAACCTGCATAATGGTCTTGTTTTTAGCACACGCGGTATTCCTTATGCCGCCATCGGCATGTTGGACGCTCAGCTCGGCGGCGAATGGTCGTGGGGCAATCCAGAGGGAGCGTATGAGTACCTCTCAGTTGGTGCTAAATGTACTAAGGTAAATGCCGTGACTGGACGCGATACCCGCTGCTATCCGGCTTTTTCTGAAGGGAGAAACAACAAGGTTTCGGGTGCTTTGGCCTTTGGTTACGATAAGTTTTTCTATGAAAATTATCTGCTCGGTGCGGAGTTGACATTCGATTTCGCCGGAAATAAGAATGCGGACGACAGCGAGGGTCATTTTGACGCGGTGAAGCGGAAGGATCGCGGTTTTGTTCCAACATTGGCGGCTAAGATCGGCGTGTACAGCGAATATTTGGACACCCTCTTTTATCTGAGGTTGGGAGCGGCGCAGGTGAGGTCCGAAATCAATCACGGGGCTCGCAGTCTCAAGTTGAGCAAATTGACGCCAGTCATCGGAGCCGGTGTGGAAAAGATAGTTTTTGATAATGTGTCCCTGCGCGTCGAGGGCGATTACCGGATACAGTCGGAAAAAAGCGGCGATCTTTTTGCGAGCAGCGGGAATGGCACTATTACTGATACTAGCGGTAACAAGCCAGTACATTGGACTCGCACCGGAAAAGCTCGCATCAGGACCAAGGGCTATGCTGTGCGCGTTATGGGCGTGTGGCATATTTAGTTTATCGAATTTTGCGTAATTTTTTTGCTGCAGCGGCGTGCGTTCCACATGGGGCGCGCGCCGTTAATGTTGTCGCCTGCTTTACTCTCGCGCGCGAAGCGTAGCTAGGAAATCGCAGAGAAACCTAGGCGATCGTCTGCAGTTCGGCAGTTTTTTGGTTTTCTGCATAGGCTAAATAGAGCGTGCTTGGAACCAGGACTAGCGCTCCTATTAGAACGTTAAACCCAGGAATTTCAGCAAAAAACATGAAGCCAAAGGAGGCGCTGAAGAGGAATTCCACATACCTGTAGGGCGCCAACGCCGACAGATCGGTGGAGCTGAAGGCTTTAAATATGAGATATTGCATTAAATTTCCGTTGAAACCCAACAGCAGCAGCATCGTAAGCTCGAAGACCGTCGGAGTATTCCACACGAATAGCGTTGGCGCCAAGGTCGTCAGACTGGCCACCAGAGCAAAATACAGCAACATGGTGATTCTGTCCTCTTGATCGACGATTTTTTTGATCATGACGTCCTGTACTGCAAACAAAAACGACGACGCGATGGGAGCGATGTAGAGAAGCCGGAAGGAAATGGAGGACTCGCTGTCGTACATGGTGATGAAGGACAATCCAAGAAATCCAATTAGCGTGGCAATCCATCTTACGAGCGAAACAGATTCGGCCAGGAAAAATACGGAAAGCACCAGACCGAACAGCGGAATGGTCCACAGGATGGTCACCACTTCCGCCAGTGGAATGTGAATCACGGAATAGGTGTAGAGGAAGAAGCTCAAAGCTCCGAGAAGACCCCTAACGACGTTAAATCCCAATTGTTTGGTGCGGAATACTCTCATGCCCCTACTGATTATAAACGGCAGAAGCGTGACCAACCCGAAAAAAAATCGGAAAAAAATCACCTCCATGGCGTCCAGTCTCTGGCCCATAAATTTAACGATAATATCGCAGAGACAACTGACAGCCATCATTAGAAATAGAAAAAACACTCCCCTTTGGTAACCGCTCAAACTTAAACGCATACATCCTCCATAGTACCAAAGGCACACACTACAATATTTAAAAAGAAAAGGAAAGAAAATGAAGTTAATATTTGACTGGAGCGATTCGTTTTATGAAGAAAAAACGGTTTGGCGCGGCGACGAGGAGATGATTTCACTGGAAATATCTCAGAAAGAGTGCAGTTTCGCATCTGCCAGGGTATTGATTGCCTCTAAATGCATAGAAAAACTCCTCCATAAAAAATATGCAAAAATCGGAGTTCGAATGGAGCCGACGGCGGAGGTTAGATTGCTCTTCGCCGGTAGATTGGTTACTTTTCCGCTTGGTTTGGGCAGCTCCAGCGTGGAATTGGAATTGATTGCAGAACCGGACGATTATCGGCTGCAATTGAAGCAATTTTCCAACCAACGCCTTGCAGAATGCGGAAAAATCGACGGACATATTTTGAAAAATCAGAAAATTTTGTTTGACGATCTATTTTTTTCAGAAAATGATATGAATAATCCGACAATTTTTTTGGAGGGAGGCGGCGATCTTTTCTACTGGGATATGAGGAGCGGAAAACTATCGCTTTCGCCCATAAACCGCGGCGCTAGAAACATTGACGTAGCCGGAAGCGAGATTTTGCAAAATTCGCTAAGGGCGAGATTGGCTCGAGAACCGTACGGGAAGATAAATCTGAGTCTATCTGTCAGCTGGATTCAGCAGGTATCTGGAATTATTGACGTCTATCCAATGATGGCGCAGAAATTCAGCAGAGGCATAGTAAATTCATTCACCAACATAAAATCCGGCATTGAAAATATCTTCAAAATTTCCAATAAAAACGGCTATGCTCCGCTGCGCTGTAAAGTTAGAGAAATAAATCCAAACATTATGGGAGTTTTGAATGTTCATCCGCTGCTATCTCCTGATTTTTATGTAAAAAAAGAGGGGGAATCTTCTGCTCAAAAGGTAAATTTCAAAAGATTTTACTTTGACGGAGAATTGACGCTAGGCTGGAATTATCGGCAAAAAAGGACGGAAATCGCTCGCCTGCACGTTGTAAACGAAAAATTTCGCTCCGGACGCGAGAAAAATCTTTGCCTGCGCCTAAACGCCGTGCAGAATCCGCGTCAACACCAGACCTGGAATTATTTTACGTATTACGGCTGCAGCGATAAGGCGTTGTATCGCGGAAGTATCTTCGAATGCCTGGAAGCGCACGTTTCTGGCCGAGAATTTGAGCATAAAAAATGGAAATTAATTAAGAAAATTCCCGACGCGCTGGCGGACGATTCCTGCAGCTCATTTTTCGCTACGAATAGAGGAAAAAACGCGCTGAGATACGCCATTCAAAAGGCGGCCGCGCTGTTGAATTATTCGTCAAGGTACGTGGAAATGGACTTTTGCGTGGGCGCTAAAAATTTTATGTTTGCCACAGTGGACGATCAAGTTACCATTCGCGACGGCCGATTCTCGGGAGGGGAGATTTCAGGAAAAATCATAAGAACGCGGTTTCTAGCCAGCGCGGACCAAAAAATCATGAAAATTACCATCGGAAGTCGCGCCGACAACTCCAAAGAAGATTATTTTGAGAAAATTTCATCGCAGGATTGGGTTATCGACAAAGACGACAGCAAAATTTATGCTGGAGACATCCTAAAGGACGTAGAAGTGAAAAATCCTCCGGAAGAGCAGGCGGAGCATCTGGCAAAACTGAGGGCGCAGGACGTTTCGGAGCTAAAGAATGAACTAAAAAAGTGCGCGACGAAGATAAAAATTTCGCTGCATCCTCTGAATACGATGCGGGTAATTACCAGGGAGATAAATCTTCCGGACGTTCTTCTGTAGCTGCCGACTCATTTTTGAAGAAGGAATCGCGGGACAATTTTTTTCATATAAAAATACAATTTTTACCATATATTAATATATACGCGCTACAATTCATGCAATCGTATGTGATTATTTAACAAATATTGAAAGGGTGTATTATGACAAACGAGAAAACTACAAAAAATATGCAAACGACAACTGGTTACATTGGTAAATCTTGCCGTTTAGCGTCTTTGGTAATTCCGTATTTGGCGCTATTGCCGCTATGCGAATCTCAAGCTATGTACGGTTCCGGCCAGGGGCAGAGATATTCGCAGTCCGGTAGATCGCAGCAGGATTGGGAGAGCAGAAACGGTCAGACCGGTACGCAGCGCGCGTCGTATGGTACGAGAAGCGGATACGAGAACGGACGCTACGGATCGTCGTATGATAATAGGGGAAGTTCAGATTATGCGAATAAACGGTATGAACAGCCATATGACGCAAGCAGTAGATACGGCGATAGACCGCCGCCTCCAAGAAGGCGGAATGGGTCCTACGATAAAAGCAGCGGCGAATACGGCGGTAGATTCGGCGACAGGCAGTACGGATCCTCCTATGGCAGCCAGAATGCAGATTACACTACTAAGCGGAATGGGTCCTACGATAAAAGCAATGGCTACGCGTCAGGCTTTAGACAATCTGGATCATATTATCCGTCGCAACAGCACGGGACGCGATCATCTTCTTCGTTGCCAGCGGTAACCAAAGATACCAAGTACCTCAACTACAATGAATTGGGATTTGGTAGTAGCAGGTAGACGAAGTTTTTATAGCAGCGCGGCTTTAAAAGCGATACGGAATTGGCTCGCAAGGCGCCCTTCTATTGGCAAACCTGCGCGCTAAATCTAGAGTCGCGCTGCTACGATTGCGCTTTTTCGCCAGTCAGGTGGAGAAGCGCTGAACTTTTGCGTAAATTTTATACCACTCTTCATTACTAATACCAAGTTCGGTTTTAAATTACTCATGGCGCTTGTTGAACCTGCTGGTCCGCAATTGTTACAAGGCCCGGTATGGGAAATCAATATCTGAACTTGGTATAATTTACGAAAGCAAGTTACGAAAAAGCTCATTACGAGGCTTTCACAAAAAGCTTTTAGATAATTTGTTCTGAGGAATGGTATTAACATGGTATTCAGCATGGTATGGAGCGGAAGAGCGGCATCGAGCTCTGCTGCCTGCCTGCGACGCGGCGGCGATTGACGGCCGGAGGTGGATATGTTCCCATTGATGCATTGAACTCTCGGCGCAATCCAAAAATAACGCTTCAGATAAAAAATGATCGCCAATTAACGGAAACGCAGGTTTCTCTGCAGCGGCGAAGCTTTCATAAAAAAATCAAGATAAATGCGGACGAATTTCCCAGCCAAACGGCCGAGGTTTTCGCTACGCTCGTTAAATAATAGGAAAAAATCATGACAATTTTAAGAGGAATAAGGTCGTTATCGGAGACCTACGACCGCGATTTTCCAAACGTTGCCGATACCGACGAAAATATTTCTAGCGTCGTCATTTTTGAGACTGAGGAGGAAGTCAGCTTTGTAAAATTGGCCAATAACTGGCCGGATTTTATAGCGTTGGAAGCTTCAATGTCTCCAACGACTCTTGCCGGCACGGCAACGATGGAAAGAATAGAAATTGATAAAAATTTGGGAAAAGTAAGCATATATAACGCTCCGCCCATCGACGCTCAATCGCACATAGCCAACATCGCCTCCTGTTGTTCAAAAATTGCGGTTAATTTTGAAAACGCCGGAAGATATAAACTTGACGGCAACGTAAAAAATTTCTATGAGAAATCCTTTGACGATTACGAATTGGCGCTTTCTACGGATTGTATTTTTGAAAAAATCTTTCTTACCTGCAGCGATGGAACGTCATTGACTGAAAAGTACGCGAGAAACTCCCGCGGCGGCGTTCTACTGGAATATGGCGGAGAGTTCGCACGCTGCAGATTCTATCCCTACGGTGGGTTTTTTGAATACGGAGCCCATCCCCGCCAGATGGAATCCTGCGTATTTCGAACTGTTCACGACGGGAAATCAATATTTTTGCGCATCTCGCCGGTCAGTATGTTGAAAAGTATCGGAGTGGATCCAATGGAAGACAAGCTCGAAGACGGATATAGCAGTCTTATCGGAGTAAAGGAGTTTTCATCGTCTCAGCGAACGAATCTATACGACGAATTGAAGAACGGAGCATGCAGACTGAAGGTAATCAATAAAAATACCAGTGAAGAATGCTTCTATAAGAGTAATGCCATCTTCCATGTGGCAAAAACAAACATAATCACAATCAATTTTTTAAGGGAATAAAAATGGAATCTTATACAACAGAAGATCTGGAAATATTAGCAAAAACCATTTACGGCGAAGCCCGCGGCGAACTATATGAATTCGGGATAGCGTCGCTCATCGCCGTGGCCAACGTGGCGTTGAATAGGAGGAAGAAAAAATTCGCTCCCACCATTCGCGACGTCTGTTTGGCGCCGCTGCAATTCTCCTGCTGGAATGCAAATGATCCAAATCTAGAGAAAATAAAAAACGTAACGATGGATTGCTGCGTTTTCAGAAAGTGTCTAGAAGTTGCGGAAAATGTTTTGGAAGGTAGATGGCCGGATTTGGTCGACGACTGCGACCATTATCACTGTCGCGATCTGAAACCGTATTGGGCTGCACGTCTGGCGCCAAAGAGAATTTTCGGTCGCCATTATTTTTACAATTTATTTAAAGGATAGAAAATGACAATAGAAAGAATTGTTCTGGACCCGATAAAACCAACGGAAAAATCCAAACACAGCGCCGAAAAACGCAACCATCATGGGGCGAATCAAATAGGACTAATCAACGCCCAGAGCAAAAATCGCCGCATGAACATCATGGTCGTCGGCGCCGCCCTGAGCCTCATTGCATGTCTGCTGATGCTGACTTCCTACAAAGGGAATCTCTCCGGAGAGGCGGTGGGCATCATCTCCACCATATCCGGCATATTCGGCGCATGTCTGAAGGACGCCTACAGCTTCGAATTCGGATCCTCCCGCGGCAGCAAGGATAAGGACGAGAAAATATCGTCGGCGATCCTGGAGAAAATGAAATAATTTTGCCATCTGCAATGCTCGACTGCCGGCTCTTTGGCGGTCCATTTTAATAATTAAGGAAAATAAAGAAATGCAATTTATAGCATTTTCACTTTGCTTTTGCCATTTTACATTTCACGAAAACTCACGTAAATTAGCGAATCGCTATGGTAAATCCGAAGTGAAAACGCTATAATGAAGAAGAATTTTTTAAAAGCGCGCGAAATATACATGTACAGGAAAAAGATGAAATCGAGGCCTATGAAAAGATTTCCGACACAGAAGTGCGGAGGAAACTGGCGGATTTCGTCAAATGTGGGACAAATTCGAGGAATCCGGCCGTAAAAGTTCCCCAAAATCTCGCGGATTTCGTCACATACGAAGACAATTACATGATTTCGCGGGCTCTGGACGAAATCTGCGCCAACGTCGTCGGCAGAACCATGTTCAAGGTGCTGATGGCAAAGATGGAGATAAAAAAGATGGAAATACAAATATATACGCACAATAATCCGTCCTTCGGAAGCATCTATAAAAAAACGCTGTTTACGTCAATACAGATCACTACGAGTCAAACGGGGTCGGCAAAGACGGACGCTATTACTTTTATGTTGACTAAGAAAAAGGGATAAAGATGAAACTCAAATACCTTGCCGGATCAATATTCCATGAGTTTTGCCATGCTTTACATGATATCAGCGGAACAGAAAGGACAGAAAACGTTTTTTGTTTGGATGCAACTTATCTTAGATATGCCTGGGACGAGGATGAAGAACTGCGCACCATCTGCTGTGGATCACGATCCCATCTGCGACCACTGTTTTGACATGGTGCAATCCATCATGAAAAGTGAACTGTTTAGGCCGAGGTATAGTCATAAAGGATATACTGGAAGAGGCAGACCAGCAGCACGCAATCGGAGACTTTTGTACTATTGTATTCCTTTCTCAAAAAAGTACATGAATGGATGGAATGAATATATGATTTCCTAACCTTCCATTAACGAAATTCTACTAGGATCACTCCGAATTTTAGGAGAATTACTGTGAAGAAGATACTGATAGTCCTGTTTGTGCTCGGCAATGTAATGGCCATGATGCCGCCGGATATTCCAAAACTCAATGACTTGGAAAATATTAATCATCGTTTGGACGACACCGAACTTTTCGATATACGTCCCATTTACAACGAACATATTTCGAGGTTTGGCCCCGAAGGAAAGGAGTTTGTGAACAACATAACGGAATTGAAACTGAAGGAGTGTAAGAATTTAGCCGAATCGCATTTCCAACGGCGTGATACTGAGGAAGCCAAAAAATGCATGGAATTGCTGGCCGTGACGGCCGGTTGGTCTAGATTTATGGGAAACGAGAATCTCATGGAGCAAATTATTGCACTGTACTCTGAAGAGGTTACTAGAAAGAGCATCCAATATTATGAATTCATCGGCGACGTAATGTACATGGGACTATACAAAACTCTACGAAAAGAAGATGGAACCACAGTCTACGCTGATGAAATTGAATCTGATATGGCCGAATTTTTCAAAGAGATGGCTTCGTACATGTACAGGAGAGTAGAATGGTCATTGGATGATAGAAAAGGGTTGAATAAGTGTTTTGTATACTATAGTACGAGGCCGGAGTACTATCCGGATGATGTTTGGCCGAATTGGCATGCATTGCAGCTTGATGAGGATAGCGAAACATGTCCTTTGGGGCTTTGGTAATCTCTGTCGAGAGCAATTCTTACGCAGGGAAACGAAGAACTGCGCACAATTACCCGCTTCAACGGCGATCCCATCTGCGATCACTGCTTCGACATGGTGCAATCCATCATGAAAAGTGAACTGTTTAGGCCGAGGTACAGCCACAAGAGCTGGAATCACGAGGAAGAACCATCGCTAAATGACATGTACGCATTTTACAAATGCATTCGCCTTTCTAAAAAATACATGAACGGCTGGCGGAAATATTCGGTCGATTAACCTTCCATTAAGGAAATCTTCCTAGGATCACTCCGGATTTTAGGAGAATTAGCTGAAAAATCTCGCTATCTCTTAAGTATTTGTCTAGTATATGTAAAATATCGTAGGCATGGTCTAATCAAGAAAAAGAAATCCTAAACGACGTCAGTAAGATAATTGCCATTTCCGGCGATTTCATAATCATAAAAACAATTTAATTACAGATGGTTACGTGAATATTCACGCAGTTCCAGTCATATTTAATCAAAAAAGGCGACGGCGTAAGTCGCCAAACCATCGATACATAATTTGAATAAAGGTACATCATGACAAGAAACAACATAAAATTTTTCAACCTAAAGCTGTTTTGCGCAAGGTTGATGATCGCGGCTCTGGCGATTCTTCCGTATTCGTCGGCAAAAACCTGCGGGCTAACTAAGCCATTGCTTTTACAATTAGAAAAAGAATACGCTCTAAATGGGTATAGAAAAGAGCTCTACAGCCCAATTGTAAACTTTCCAGATTTGAAAACCAAAATCGGAGGAGCTGGCGCTAGAATCACCTATGAAGATCCGTTTTTTTACCATTTTTAGACGAAATCTGCCAAAATCCGATTGGTAATGCCCTAATGCAATTACTGCTGATTAATTTAGAAAAAACAGATGGAAGATTGCGATTGGAATTCGGCAACGACGAGGAATTTTATTCGGAAGACGCAGAAGATGGCAAAACTATCGGAATTGTAACTGTAAATCGAGATAATTTTGATTCTGATGGAATCTCAAAATACAGGCTTTGCGGCGTTAATAGCATGAACAAACTAGTTGAAAAAACTTGTACAATCTCCGAAGCCATATTCCATGAATTATGTCATGCTCTGCACGAATATAGTGGAAAAGAAATGAATAATTGCAAATTGCTAACTTTTGCATATGGGGACAAAAAGCAAAAATGTTTATGGACTGAGGATGAGGAAGCATACACCATTACTGGGTATTATTATGATGGCAGTATGAAGCTATTTGATCCAATTTCATGCAATATGTACGACATTTGCGCAAATATATCAAAACCAGAAAACATAGTTCAGCGAGTATTTCATTACAGTTATGGAGCCTATGGGGAATATCTGATTAGCAATGACCTATCAGAAAGCGATGCTTTAGACAATATTAAGGAATTTTTGATTGACCCAAATGAATACGCCGTTAAGAATCCTTACGTTGTTACCGATAAAATAATAGAAACCACAGAAAAATAATGATTCGTTAACCAAAATAAATTAGCGTGAAGCAATGTGTTTCATCTGGAGAAGAAGAATGAAGAAAACTATTGCTTCGGTTGTTTTATTTGGGATGATGTTTATGAATGCGTGTACATATTGCATGATAGCTGAGTCAGGTAAATGGGAGCCGGTACATGCTAAACGTACTATACAAGATGCCAGACCGTTCACAGAGTACATAACAGAAGCTGATGCAGAAGGTGAGAGATATGGGCAATTGCTACGAATTATCGGATGTGAAAATTTTAAAGATAATCCTGATGAAAATTTTGATGCAAATTATCAAACAGCTTTATCGATCACAAAAGAACTTCAAAATGATGACAAGTATAAACTTTTGGGTCTGTGTTGGTGCAATGCGACGGATGAATTAACTGGCGATGAAAGTTGGCGTTACGGATCAGATGGTAAATTTCCTAGTCCAACTTTGAAAGAAATATGGCACGGTTACCATGAAATTCGCTATGGGGAATGTGAATCATCTGCGGAATGGGCGTCAGACGTACTATATAGTGCGGCTTTTCGTGCGAACGAAACAATAATCCCGGTTAGTTGGAAACGTGAATATCTTTATTACTTATCCAGCGTATTGAAAAAAAATTATGGAAAAGAAAGAAATTATGAGTTTCGCTATAAGCGCGTGCACGTTATGAGTGGACCAGTTAGAGAGATGAGGAAGAAAAAATAATTCGATGTGTTTCATCTGGAGAAAAAAATGAGAAGAACCATTGCTTTGGTCGTTTTAAGCTGGTCCGCGTAAAGTATCGTAGGCATAATCTAATCGAGAAAAAGACGTTCTAACCGACGTCGAGAAAATTGTCGTCATTTTCGGTGATTTCATAATCATAAAAACAATTTAATTACAGATGGTTACGTGAATATTCACGCAGTTACCGTCATATTTAATCAAAAAAGGAAAATAAAGAAATGCAATTTAATGAAAAAGAATTTTTAGAAGATGTGCAAGAGAAACACATGAGAGAAAAGTCCGAGAGCGATGCGTATGCAAAAATTTCCGACCCAGAAGTGCGCAGGAAACTGGCGGATTTCGTCAAATATGACGGAAATCCCATGATTTCGCGGGCTCTGGACGAGATCTGCGCCAACGTCGTCGGCAGAACCATGTTTAAGGTGCTGATGGCAAAGATGAAGGTGCAGAAGAGAAAATCGTTGAAAATTGAGAAAATCCACGATCCCGAAGAGGGAAGTTTCTACGAAGACGGCGTGGTATATGTCAATTTCTACGAATCAAATGGCGCCGGCAAAAACGGTCGCTACTATTTTTACATCAAGAAAGAGAACAGAGAAATAAAGATGAAGCTCAAATCGTTGGCCGGATCAATATTCCATGAATTTTGCCATGCTTTACATGATATCAGCGGAACTCACATATCAAGTGAAAAAAATGTTCTGTGCATTGATGAAACACTATTTAAAGATATCTGGGACGACGATGAAGAGCTGCGCGCCATCTGCTGTGTTGATAATGACCCCATCTGCGACCACTGTTTTGACATGGTGCAATCCATCATGAAAAGTGAACTGTTTAGGCCGAGGTACAGCCATGGAGGTTGTATTGATGAACCAGGACTAGCTGGATGCTGTCCAAAGTCGGTTGATTTGAGCAAATTTGAGGACTGTATCAACGCCTCCGAAGTTTTTATGAACGGCTGGCGGAAATATTCGATCGATTAACATTTCATTAACGAAATCCTCCTAGAGTCGTTCAGAATTTTAGGAGGATTACCATGAAAAAGACGCTGATTGCCCTATTTATGTTCGGTAGCGCGGCCGCAATGAATCTGCCAAATATTCCGAAGTTGAACAATTTAGAAAAAAATAGTCATTGCTGGATAGCTAATTACAAACTTTTCGACATACGTCCTATTTTTCTTGAACATATTTCGGAATTTAGTCCCGAAGGTAAGGAGTTTGTGAACAACATAACGGAATTGAAATTGGAAGAATGTAAGAATTCAGCAGAACAATATTTTTTGCGGCGCGATACGGAAGAAGCTGAAAAATGTATGGAACTGCTTGCTTTGGCGGCCGGTTGGCCTGGATCGAGATTTGGTCGCCAAAAGAATCTTACGAAACAGATTGTCGCGCTGTATCAGGCGGATAAAGTCACTCAGGATAGCATCATATATAAGGAATTTTGCGGCGACGTAATGTATAAGGGAATGTATAGAACTTTCAGGAAGGAGGATGGAACTCTTGTTAGTGGCGATGAATTTAATACCCATAAGGCGGAATTTTTTAGATGGTATGCACAAGAAATGTATAGTAGCACACAAAGCAAATCGTTTTCTGATAGAAATCTCCATGATTTTGTATCGTACAGTACGTCTCCCGAATATTATCCATACAATGTTTGGAAAAATTGGCGGAAATTACGGCGATAAATACGCCTCCAAAATTTTTATGAACGGCTGGCGGGAATATGCTGTAAATTAACCTTTCATTAACTAAATCCTCCTAGGATCACACCGGATTTTAGGAGGATTATCATGAAAAAGTTGTTCTTTTTTGTCGCAGCATTTGGATGCTCGACGTCATCTTGTCTGGATATGGACGTTGTATTTTCCAACCCTCAATGGTCTAAATCTATTGCGGATCTTAAAGGTCCTTTTGGTTTGGCGCGTAGATATCCAGTTTCTGATTGGGACCAGATACAACCCGAAGTGGCGAAAAAAGCATTACATGAAATGATAACGGTATCTTGGGGGAATATGACCCACGAAGAACAAAACAAATGTTTGCTAAAAGAAAATGAAATTTTTGCGTTTGAGAAAATGCCTGATGAAAACGCTAAAATGCTATTAGCCTACTTCATCGAGTCGTCGGGATGGTGGGTGTTTCATAATAAGGACAATCCAGACCTACATAATAGAATAAGCGAAGAATGGAAGACATTAGAATCGGATAAGCTGCTAAATGAGATAGTAGATTTTTTTATTGCTTGCTTGACTCCCGAAGAAAAGAGAACAATGGTACGGTCGAGAATATACGCTGGCGAATGCAAAATTCCAATTGAGAAATCGTTAAAAAATCTTGACGAGCTGTCTGACGACATAATATATGGGGTTGGTTTCGGACTTTTAAAAGGTATGGTAAGCATCGATCACGACGTCATCAATGGCATGCCGAAGGAAGAGTTTTGGAAATTATCGGATGAAGAATGGAGAAAATTCCATAGTTTTCATAAAGACGAGGACGAGGATTATGATACAACCGAGTTGCAAACGGCTCTTCGTGCTCAAATCGGCGGAGACCAAGTTGCGCAGGAAGCGTTTCGGATTTTCCTTGATTCTAGGCCGCGAGCTTTGATTGATTTCTTCTGCGATAATCATACGAAAATGACTCCGGACAATGCTAAAAGATTCAAAGAGCTTTCAATTTTAATCGCGCCTGGGGTTGAATCTGAATTGCATAAGCAAAAAGTGATAGGGATCATAGGCGATCAAGATTCGGTTGTGTCAACTGATTTTCAGTTTCTGCCTTTCTGTACCGACATGCTATTCGCCGGGGCTGTCGAAAGCGCTAAACAAGGATATTTCACGATGGCGATGATGTTTAAGGACGCATACAGAAGCGCCGGAGGAAAAGGCAGCGTTGAAGAAAGCATGTACGGCGAGGCAATATTCGAAGAAGATTGGAAATACATAGATTATGATCTGAAATCGGTGTGGCGCAATTTGAAATTCCCGAGGAAATAAAGAGAGAGAGTCCAAAACCAGAGATAATAAACAACCTCGGTGCAAGCACACTGGGTATCGAGTAGATTTTGTGTTTTTTATTAACCGCGTTGCAGAGCAGCGGAGAATTTACCCTAAAGAGATTGATTATCTCAGCTTCGCCATTTCTCGATCTGCATGCTGTAAATTTTTCATTGATTTTATCGCTTACATACTATAAATTATCGACAATTCTTCGCTAAAAATATGCAAATGATCAGAAAAAAGCTTGTGTGTGCGTTTGTCTCATTGTTTTTGTGTGCATTTCATTCGGTTGGTATGGGTGAGCCAGCCGTTGTAGACGTGTATGGAGTTGATAAGGGTAATCATGTTATTTTTATTAAGCAACTTAAAACTGGCCAAAAGGTAGAGGAAATCGTTAATTTTTTGTCACGCAAGGATTCGATCATCAAGAGATTACTTCGTTGTTTTTCTCTCTGTTGTTCTGCCGAACATATCTCGAACTCTGGGATCAGATGTTATTTCGGATCTGATGGATACTCGGGCATAAAAATCCAGTTGCGCGCTGACAGTGGCTATCATGGATGTTCTGAACCATTGTTAATGTTGGGCGGTATTCCACTTGAATCCATGCTCTACACTTTGGATTGTATGTCTAAGTATTTCCATGGGCTAACCATAAGTTCAATAGCGCTGTTATCTCTGAATGATATCTATGACGTTCGACTATTTTTTTCAGGAAATAAGCCTTTAATATAGCAATCGGTTTTTGATAAATGGCGAATCCTACAGTAATTGTTTTAGATTAATATAAGTTTTTATAAAATTTAATCACGATTACGATTGCATTTATTTTATTATTCGCGTATGTAAGCTCGTTGATACATTTTTGGAGGATACGATGAAAAAGACGATGTTTGCTGTCCTGATAGGGATTTTATTTATTTCCAGAACGAGTTGCATGGAACATCCGTTATGGACGCAAGAGGGTAACCAGTACGTTGAAAAGAAAGAGCGCCTAATTATTACTCTGTTGAAAGGGGATAAACAAGTTGCTGTCATTGATAGTATTAATTATAGTAATATTGATGACATTGTAGAAACACTTAAAGGCCATAATCAGCCTGGAAATAACATTATAGTATATTTGGAATACGGTTATAAGCCTGATGACGGATTTTGGGAAACTTTGTCTGTTTCTGAAGTTATTCTTACTAAAGAATCGTCGCTGGAAAGTGGCGCGAAGCTGGAAGATATAATTGCTGGAAAAGAATTGTCGCTGGAAGGTGGCGCGAAGCTGGAAGATATAATTGCTGCATTAGAAAAATCTGATAAAAAAGGAAATATAGAGATACGCCTAGATATATGGGAAAATCCCGATTTTGCTTCGGTTAGCAATGGCATCTAAAGATTTTTACGCCGTGGATTTTTTCCTTCATACGCGGTAAGTTTTCGTAAATTTATGATTTTGGAGAATAGGAATATGATGAAAAAGATAATGATGGCAGCGATGTGCCTGTGTATTTTTGCGGCGGACGGAATGTCGTTGAGAGAGAGGGGGCAAGAGAAAAAACGCAATGGCGTTAATGTTTACGTTGGTTATTTATGCCCACCGTGTTGTGACACAGCGGGTAGTGAAGAGTTTAGTATTCGTTATGTTGACGCAAGAAAAATCTTGAATGGCCAGAGTGTCGCTAGCATTATAGGTTGGCTGTCAACGTTTCCGAAGGATAAAAAAGAGACACATACTGCGCGTGATTGTGTCTGTGGCTGTGTCATGAGAGTTGAATTTGAATTTCCGCTTCGCTGTTTTTTTTGTTGCGACGATTGTAAAGGCGATTGTTCAGGAGCTAAGTTAATGTTTAATACTCCGAATGGTAGCAAACGTAATTGGTTTATCGCCACCAACTATATCGAAGTTACTAATTTTATTGAAAAGTTGAATGAGAAGAAAGACGCCGTCGTTGCTAAGATTAGTATTGTGCCTAAAGAAGCATGTAACATATTGCTAAGTTGCAGTCCGAAGTTCAAAGAAGAAGCATGTAACATATTGCTAAGTCGCAATCCGAAGCTCAAAGAAAAAGTATATAACATATTGCTAAGTTGCAATCAGAAGCTCATAGAAGAAGTATGTAACATATTGCTAAGTCGCAATCAGAAGCTCAAAGGAGAAGTATGTGACATATTTCTAACTCGCAATCCGAAGCTCATAGACATTGAGTATAGCGTTTTCACTTCGGGTTTACCATAGCGGTTCGCTAATTTACATGAGTTTTCGTGAAATGTAAAATGGCAAAAGCAAAGTGAAAATGCTATAATAAAGACTTAGTCTAAAGTGTTTCGCGATGATTCTTTTTGAGGAGCCATAGGGCCGTTACTCGACATCCGAAGCATTGTATGCTACAAGATTCCGGTCTTGGGCGCCTAGCTCAGTTGGTAGAGCAGCTGACTCTTAATCAGCGGGTCAGAGGTTCGAATCCTCTGGCGCCCACCATATGAAATCTACAAAAGACCGGCTAAGACGTTTTTATTGCGGCTTAGTTGGGCGCGCGACTGAAAAGCGCCTGAAAACAAAACTGCTGCGCGATGGCAGACCGCCTACGGCTCGCGTTGCGACTATGTCTGCGCTCAGAAACTAGCTTAACCCTATAAATGCAATTATCATGGTCATTACGAATAATAGCATTCTTTTCTGCCATTCTTCGTCATTCTTTGCCAGCGCGTCTTTGATTTCTTGCGATTCGCTCACCATAATTTCTCCCGTCAATACGTAGGCTAGTCCTATTCCATCGATTTGCCGGAAACTTTTTTAATTTCACATGGAGCGTACTGCTTGGCCCATGCGTTCCGACTAGCTCCTTCGTCATGATTCCAAAAAAAAATTAATATTTAGTAAAAATCTGGAAAATAAAAATATGCAACTCAAAAATCAAGATTTCATTATTCCATGGGAAAAAATTGCTCGACCAAACCAGATCGCTCCATCGGGAGACTGGAATGTGTGGATGATACTGGCCGGACGCGGTTTCGGCAAAACCAGGTCTGCCGCCGAAACCATAAGAAAATGGGCAGTCGGCGGTCAGTATAGAAGAATCGCTCTCATAGCCAACACAATTCAGGAGGCGCGTCAGGTTATGGTGGAGGGCGAAAGCGGACTGCTGTCCATTTCGAAGGAAAGCGAGAAACTGATGTTTCAGCCCAGTCGTCGTCTGCTGCAGTGGCCAAACGACGCCGTTGCAACCCTCTACGGAGCAGAACACTACGAGCAGCTGCGAGGGCCGCAATTTGACGCCGCCTGGATAGACGAATTTGCGAAATTTCAGCATCCGAGGGAAACCTTCGAGCAGCTTTCCTTCTCCCTTCGTTTGGGAAAAAATCCCAAAATTATTCTAACCACAACCCCAAGGCCAATCCAATTTATAAAAGATCTCCTGCAGAGAGAAGACGTTGTGACTGTGCGCGGAACGTCGCTGGAAAATATCGATAATCTATCGCCAACATTTCTGAAACAGCTAGAATTTCTTCGGGGAACTCGCCTGGAGGCGCAGGAAATCTACGCGGAAATAGTGGAAGAAGCTCAAAACTCTCTCTGGTCTTGGAAAGATATAGAAAATTGCTACCGAACGCCGCCGCATTTTCTTGCCAATGTTGTGATTGGAGTGGATCCGGCACTGTCGTCCGGAGAAAACAGCGACGAAACCGGAATAATCGCCGTTGGCATGGATGGAGCGGGAAAAGCCTACGTTCTGGACGATCTGAGCATCTGTGCAGCGCCTGAAATTTGGGCAAAACGAGTAATTGACGTCTATCATCGCTACTACGCTCGTCTGGTGATAATGGAAGCCAACGCCGGCGGGGAATTGTTAATAAATTTGCTAAAATCCATCGATAGTACGGTGAAACTGAAGACGGTTTACGCCCACGCGTCGAAAACTTCCCGCGCAGAGCCCGTGGTTATCCTCTACCAGAAGAAAATGGCCTTCCATTCGCGACAATTTCATGAATTGGAGATGCAGATGGCCACCTACGAACCGCGCAGTAAATCTCCGGACAGACTGGACGCACTGGTCTGGGCCATGCGAGAACTTTTCCAAATAAACGAGCGCTCAATGACGCCGGCGATTTTTGTCGCATAAACTCGACTATTTGCTATTCTATGCCCCTTAAAACGTTGAAATTGGCCTTTCTAAATGAACCGATTCCATTCGATGAAATGTTGCTCCCGAAATAGAATTTCTGCTTGTTGGAATGCGCATTTACAGTGGCGGATTCTTTATCCTCATAGGTATTGGTAATGCTCTCCTCAGCCTCTAAATTAAAGTATTTCCCGTCATACTTAAGCGAGAAACACGGATTGCTGTAGCCTGGCTTGCTGGTCCTCTCCGCATGCAACTCCAGACCTTTAATTTCCTCTGGAGTATAAACGATCTGCGCATAGCAGAGCCTTTTTTCTTCGTCGTAGTGGCTATACTTTCCACCTACGGATAAATCGCTGCCAATTTTAACGGTGCACACAAGCGTAAGCCGCCGATCAGGGGATTTAAGATTTCTTCCTTTATGCGGATCATCGTAGGTTAATCCGCCCGATATGGTGAAGAAACAACAATCGAAAGCATTTTGGGTCAAACTTAAGGTATATTCGCGTAGTCTCTTGCTCTTCGTCCATTCTCCGTTGAAAATGAAGGCCGGAGTGAAGCCAAACACCGGCTTAGAGTATAATCTCGCCGTAATCTGCCTGGCAGAAGAGTCCTCTGTGGAATTTTTGAATTTTTTCTTGATATCGTCGTCGCTGAAATACTTTTCAATGAACTTGTTATAGGCTTCATCTCGCTCTTCGCCTTTGCCAAGGTCGCCGAAATGCTTTCCCTTCATGGCGGCGAAGGCTTCCAGAAAGATCCCAAATTCGTTTTCCGGAAGAGAATAGAAAATACCCGCTCCGGCGGCGCGCTTTTTGGATCCATCGCTTTTGCGCGCGTCGCTGTAGGCTATATTTGGGGATATTTTGCCGAAATCTGTGGCAAATATCATGACATAGTCCAGAAGATAGGAGTTTTCATGAGCCTGGACTCCGCCGCCAACCGTTACGTTATCAGTGAGTCCATATCTATAATTGCAGTTGTAGCGCGGTTTTCTATGGTATCTGATTCTGTACGGATCCTCCAGATCCCATTTGTGATCGCAGACAATCGTTAAGTCGAAGTCATCCTCGCCGTCGACAAGCATTCCGTAGCCGCCGAAATATTCAACCTTTAGGACTTCTTTTCGCTTAACTTGGTCGCTGATTTTCAGGCTAACTCCTGGCAATTTTGCTTCCTCCGGCAAATCGTCGATGGAGTAAACTCCCGGAGCGAACACCGTGACGGCAATGGTATCTTCTCCCATTTTGCATTCCACTTTGCTGGCTCTTGTGATCACCAAAGGCGAGCCGGCGTCGACGACGCTTCCGTCGCCCTTTTGTCGGAAAATGCTCAAACCGCCTCCCGACAACGGCTGCTGAAAGCCGATTGTGTTCCTAACTTTTGTATCTCCAGCCACAATCCCGAAATTATTTGACTTGTTTGTAAAAATAACGCGGCTGTAATTTCTGTAGAAGTGTGCCTTATCTAAAGCCTGAGCCATAGATGGTTCCAGGCTTTTTTTTATCTTTTTACCTTGGTTAAAATTATCGTAGAAATAGCCGCGGTTTTCCTCGTGCGTTATCCGAGACATATGACGCGCACCCTTCATCCATCCGGTGAACTGATACGAACGCCCGTAGAAGAAATCGCTTTCGATGAGGAAATCTCCAACAGCCAGAAAAGGAGTAAAGGCGACCGAAGACGTGTTTCTTGGACCCAAGCAAAACTCATTATCCCTCTCGTGGGCAACCTTGAAATTTAAAAATCCGTCAAATTTGACGCGATTATTTTTGATTTCATGATTCTCGTCGTAATTCTCAGCGTTGTCGCTGGAAACTGTATCTGAAGTAGTTGCAGACTTCTCAGTCGTCGCCGAGACACATCCGCATACGCAGCCGGCTAGCAAGCAAAACAGTTTTCTCAACATATTATAACCACGCTCCAACACAAACCCGATGGAATGATTAGCACAACGAACAAACTCTCGCAACAGAAAAGCACGAACGTCTTCTACGGTTAATTAAAATTTATCGCAATTTAGCGGAGATTATATCCTCAAGATAGGCGATTTTTTCTTCCAATTCGTCTCCGTCAAAATCTTGGGCATAGACTGATCTGGCCTTTTCAACGTCTCCGGTCAAGCCGTAGGCAAGAGCCAGATTACTGCGGTAGGTAACGTTGGCCTCCGGCAGCGAGCAGGCGTTTTCCAGATAAAAAATCGCCTCCTTATGCTTATCGCAGAGCATTAGGGATAGCCCCATGTTATTGTAGGCATCTATATAGTTTGGATCCTTAGCTATCACCTGTTTGTACAGTTGCTGCGCTTTTTCATGCTCTCCACGACCATCAAAAATAGCCCCCAGGGCGTTCATGGCGTCCACAGACGAGCTTTGGAGAAATTCCTTTTCAGCCTTTGCCTTGTCTTCGGAAAGTAAATGAATCTTCCCGCGCAGATAATGCGCATGCCCTTTATTGCACCCGACGCTTTCCGCTTTTTTAACGTATTCCAGAGCGGCGTCCAGTAGCTTTAGGTCTATATAGGACTCCGCCAATCCAAGATACGCCTCTGGATTATCGTTATCCATTGCCAGAGCTTTATTGTAGAAACTGATGGCTGCCTCGGAATTCCCGCTCTGGCGAGCTTTTTTTGCGATTCTCACCATGGGAGAGGACGATTGCTCCTCCTGCCCAGCGCAACCAGTCAACGCTACCAGAAAAAACACCTTCAACATTTTTTTCACGATGAACTCCGACAAAACTACCTATAACCAAACTGCCTGGCCGGCTTTTCGACGAACCTATACGCCAACTCGACAATCGCAAGCAATAACGCGAGGAGCATTATAAATTGATAAAAAAGAAATTCATACTCGGAAAACGATTCCTTCGGGAAATATATGGAATTTGTGTACCAGACCACAATATTCATCAGCAGCAACTGCAGCGCATAGAAAGAAAACGACCTACTGCCGAGAAAATCAAAGATTTTGCCCAGGAGCGGAATGGCGAAACTTCCTTCCGCAAAAGCTGCCAGAACTACGATGAAAACGGAGGCAAGGCTAATTATAGTTCCAGTGAAATATGAAGCGTTTACGGTGGATGGATAGAACCAGATTAACAGTGCCAGGATCGATGACGTTAGCATTGCGATCTTTTTACTAAACGCAAAAGAGTATTCTTCGCGGTACAGAAACGCAAAAAACGACCCCAAAAGCAGCTCGGATACATTGTTGTGGATTAAATAATATTTTTTGCCCCAGAAAGCGACGGACAACGGGTTGACTATGAACAGAAAAAAACACCCGAGGCAGAGTGAAACTAGGGCTCGAGCGTTATTGTTTTTACACATTAGCAGTACTACTGGCCACAGAATATAGAACTGCGCCTCGATGGCAAGAGTCCAAAACGGCCCAATCCCGCCAACGTGAATTTTTTCCTGAGATACGAATAATTCTACGGAATTTGAGTATGAGCCAAACAATATTTCGAATGGAGCGCGCAAAAGAGACGACGTCCAGGAGAGATCGTTTTCCGTGGCGCAGTAAAAGATTCCCAGGAGAATTACGACTAAAATCATCACCGGAAATATCCTAAAAAATCTCCTCTTATAAAATGAAAGAAGTATTTTTCTGGCCGCAAGCAATCTGTCTAGAAAAAGCCCGTCCGGCAGCGAGCTAAATTTAGCCTTTAGAGACAGCGTAATAATAAATCCAGAAATGGCGAAAAATATATGAACGGCGCCGGAACCGAACAGCAAAAATGAAGGAACAATTTCATATATGAATCGCAATTGACAAATCCATGCCGCATGTTGAATGAAAACCAGAACGCAGGCAAAACCCCTCAAACGTTCTATATCATTGAAGATTCTCGTTTTTGCGATCATTTTACACTCCCATCATCGACATTATTTTGGCAATTCCTCCGCTCTTTTTCATTTTTTTAAAAATATCGAGAGTTCCCTTGTATTGTTTTAATAATCTATTGACCTCCTGGACAGTCGTTCCAGAGCCTGAAGCAATACGTCTCTTGCGGGATCCGTTCAGCACTCTGTAGTTCATCCTCTCCTTTTTTGTCATGGAATTGATGATGGCCAAGTTTTTGATTACGATTTTATCGGATATACCATGCGTCTCCATCATACCTTCCAGCTGTCTTGCCTGCGGCAACATTTGCATGATGGATTTTATACCGCCGAGCTTAGACACTTTTCTCATCTGATCCGCAAAATCGTCAAATGTAAAAATTCCTGATTGCAGTTTTTCAGCAGTTTTGCTTGCTTCGCTGCTGGAAAAGTGTTCCTGCGCTTTTTCCACGAGAGAAACGACGTCTCCCATTCCCAAAAGTTTGCGTGCTATCCTTTCCGCGTCAAAGTGATCGATATCGTCCAGACGCTCTCCGGCGCACAAGAATTTAATGGCGCATCCGGTCAGCGCACGCATCGAAAGCGCGACTCCGCCGCGAGCGTCGCCGTCCAATCTGGTTAAAATTATACCGTTAATCCCAAGAGACTCCAAAAATTTATTGGCAATGTTAAATGCGTCTTGCCCTATCATGACGTCCACGACCAAAATAACCTCCTGCGGCTGGAGTACTTTCTTTATTTCCGCCAGTTCGTCCATTTTAACTTCGTCGATGTGAAGTCTACCTGCAGTATCGACGATCAGCGCGTCGGCCTGCTCTTTTTTTAGCCTTTCTAGAGACAAACTACATATTCTACCAACAGACAGGTTGTTTTCGTCTTCCAAAGGGCAAAAAATCGATCCCGGAATCTTCTTGGATAGCAAACGTAGCTGTTCGATGGCTGCCGGACGATAAATATCCGTCGAAGTAAGCATGATTTTTCGATTATTTTTGCTCAAAAGCTTTGCCAATTTCCCTGCCGTAGTGGTCTTCCCCACTCCCTGCAGACCAACCAGCATTATCCTATGTGGTTTTGCGCCAACTTCGATGCTTTCAGGTGCTCCCAAGAGTTCAACCAGACAATCGTGCACAATTTTCGTTACCATTTGCTCTGGAGAGATGGATTTTATTACGTTTTGGCCTATAGCCTTTGCCCTGACGTCCTCAATGAATTTTTTCGCCACCGGAAGCGACACATCCGCTTCCAGAAGGGCAATTCTAATTTCACGCAGCGCCGCGTCCACATCTTCATCTCTGAGAATTCCGCTTCTGCGCAGCTTTTCGAAAATTCCAGATATTCGATGAGAAAACGAGTCGAACATCTTCAACGATCTCCTCAATAAACAAAGACTGCCGATTCTAGCACGATTGGCGATGCTTAGGAAAGTTTGATATCATTATGATGGCGGCTGATGCGCCGCAGCGGCAAAATAAAACAAAGGAACGAAAGCTTGAATTACAGAAATAATCGCCGTCTAAGAGAAAAATTATGGATATTTTCCTTTTTTATCTCCAATTATCGCAGGAAATGCATGGCGCTCCTGCTGGCGGCAGCTTCGTTTTTTACGATATTTTTCGATGGAATCGACGATAAAACGTCCTTCGAATTATATCTGAAAAAATTGCAAAATCTCTCGGAATATACAGTGGATAATATGCAGAAATATATGACAACGCGCCACTATATGCTAAGTCCTAATAAACATCCCAACAAAACGCACAAACATAGAACTCGCTCTGAGTTTAACGCGCATAAGCACAAATTGCAGCTGGAATGGAGCGCACACTACGCGAAGCCATGGCCGATCAAAAAACACTTCCATATGCACCACATAGTGCCCATCAATGCTGGAGGACTCAACAAATGGTGGAATGTTACCCCGCTCTCGGAAGAAAACCACAAAGAGTTGCACTCTTCTTTGGAAGAACACGCTGCATTTTTTCATAGCGCGCTGGAACGGAAATCCTACAGATTGTTGTTGAGAATTAGAGAAGAAATTCGAGCGTTTCTAGAGCGTAAATAGCTCTGCCTAATCTGCCGATGGAAAGACTCCTAAAAAGATCATTTGGATTACAGCAAGCGCCTACTTTTTACGCCGCTAGATTGTGTGAAATCGCACGGCGTCTCGGCGAATATAGCATTTTCACTTTGCTTTTGCCATTTTACATTTCACGAAAACTCACGTAAATTAGCGAATCGCTATGGTAAATCCGAAGTGAAAACGCTATAATTTCGATCCGTTCAGCATAACCGTATTCGGCGATAAACTGCGGCGCGACTTTCCTTTTTGAGGGTCGGATTTCGGTATTATGAGAGTAATCACCGTTCCTACGTCGACGGTAGATTGTATAAGTTGAGCGCCGTTAAATTCTGCCAAAGCATCTCGCACTTGCTGTGTTCCAATGCCATATCCGTTTTTTTTAGTGGTGGGAACCGATTCGCCCAGCAGAAGCTTTTCCACCATTTCCGGAGGCATGCCTTTGCCGTTGTCTTCAACGACGATTTTTACGTTATCATTCTCGATCATAAGTCCAATCTTCACAACTCCACTCTTCCCTTCAAAAGCTTCCACAGAGTTGTTGATTATGTTGCTCATCATGCGTTCGATGTTGATAACGCTGCCATAAATGAATGTAGATCTAAGAGAGGGATCAAACGAGTATTTGAACTCAACGTTTTGGCCGGCGTACTGAAGTTCTTTTTGCTTGACAATTTCGGCCAATGCCTGCGGAATCAAGATATGCCTGAGATCCGTAGGAATCACTTTTTTACTTGTTACATTGTCTCTATCTTCTACCGCAGGAGAATGTTCTAATAATGCCAGCGCGATTTTTCTAATGCTATCCGTAATTGATCTCAGCAGCACGTATTCCTCTTCCGGCAAGCTTTTAAAACGATAATCCAGAGCAATTGATAAAGACTGCAACGGAGTTCTAATGTCATGGGCAGCTTGTTCCGCCAACGTTTTGAACCTTTCAAGGCGTTCCACTTTTTTAGCGATTTTTTCGTCCATAAACAACGGAGGATTGGCCGATAAAATGCATTGAACCTTTCCTAGTCCCGAATTTAACCGTTTATATGCTACTGTCATTCTCGTAAATAAACCTCCAGCGACAACAATTCGGTATTTTGCACCGCAATGGAGAAGATTTTTAATCGCTTAAAAAAGATACATACTACATAAAAATTGTGTAGTGCATGAAAATATCTGAATTTCCAGGATGCGATTCGCCCCTTCCATCATGAAATGCAATAAGGCGCTTCGATTTTTCCAAACGCTACTCAAACGTCAGTGGATCCAGCAGATCGATCATCCATTTCCAATTATCGAATAAGATAGCCTGCGCGCCGTGGAAATCAACATATCATTTAGATAGTTAAAATGAGATTGGTATTATTTCTCCTCATCAGAGCCATTCTTATCAACGCCTTTCTTCGTTTTCCTTAAGTTAGATATATTAAAGCCATGTATAGAATTGAGGGTAGCGTATGCCTTCGCCTTCGCCTCTGCTATCGGATCGGGTACCTCTACCACCTGCGTGGGTACCTTTTTTAAGTTAAACTGTTTACCATTTATTGCCGCAATGGAAAGTTTCATTGCTGATTCAGCTGACTCTCGCTCCTTCCGTATCTTCTCTGCTTTTGCATCATCATTTAAATTATTTCCATTATTATTATTCTCTGCTTTTTTATCATCACTTTCTAGTTTTTCAGATACATTAGCATTTGCTTTTTTATCATCATGCTGTATCTTCTCTACTTTTGCATCTTTTTTAGACGCATTTTTATTTAGATGTATTATATTTTTATTAGTGGGTGTAGATGAATCTTTTACTACAAAAAGTTCTCTAATATTTTCTATCTCACTTTTAAGCGACTTTTTGCTAGCACAATTCGCACGTTTAATTTCTCCTATAGTATTAACGAAACTTTTTTCAGTCATGCTCAAGCATGCATTCTTATTAGGCGCATCATTCGTAGCATTAAGAAAACTCTTCAGTCTCCAATATCTTTTTCTGTCAAAAGAATTGTGCAGTAGATGACCTCCGACTGCATGTACTTCATTCATTATACATATATTCATATTTTGCTCTAGTGCTACTAATGTATCTTCTGATATATTAGCGGCACAATTGCCGAATGCTTGCGCAGCGACATTGAATTTCTCATTCTCTTTTACATGAGATAATTTTTCTTTTAAATTTTTTATTATTAATTTATCTTCAGCATTTTCTACTTTTTCATTCTCAAAACTCAGAACTCCATTAACAATTCCCATCTTACGCGCCTTAATTAATCCATTCGGTACTTCTTGTTGTGCTGCTGGCTTATCTGATGTCTGGTATTTGTGTTCGCTTGTTGTATATTCATCTCGCTCTACAGGATCAAATTTTAACGAAGCGACAACAGCCTGATATTGCATCCTATCAATATTCTTCTTCGATACAATTTCTTTTAATACATACTCGTTTATCATATTAAGAAACTCAACTCGATTAAAAGCTCCTAGGATGTGCTCAAAGATCTTATTTCTGATGATATGCACGCTATCGTATTCACTACCATACCTGCTAAAATCTTGCTCGAGTTTATTTATTATTGATTTCATATCATTTTCCGCAGGCATATATTCCTTTGTCACATTATTGTTTAATTTTATCTGCTCACTCGGACTTTTATTTTTACTTGTTTCAGCTAGACTTGCAAGAGCTTCCCTTTTCTTAAGTATAGCCTTGCTCAACCCTTCTTTTTGTAAGTTATATTCATTTAATAAATCGCTGAAACAATTGGAAATAGCAATGAAAGAATAGAGGTCGTTAGCGATGGATCTCAGAATAGCGCGCAAGGCTATATCCGTAAGGTATTGTACTAGATACTCGATTTTTTCTTTTTCATAGAGAATTGTAGATGCTCCATGTTGCATTAAAAACTCATCAAATTTTTCATTAAATTTATTCAAAATAGTTTCATCACTGTTTTTCTCGGCGCTAGAGGCTAATTCTAATTCTGTGCGTATCGTATTTTCTTTAATTTCCAACATTGCCGATGGGTTACTAACCAGCTCTACTAAACTACCGGACCACTCAAGCCCTCGTTGGCTATGCGCGACAGCTATATTGTGCATCAAATGCTGCTTCAATGTGTTAATGGCTAGCGATACATTCCCAAATGCGAGATTTTGTTCTGTTGAATTGTAGCGATTAAGCTTCATTTTTAAGTTGTCAATAAATTCTTTATTATCTCTAATAGTTGCATAATTTGGATCGGAACAAATCTCTTTTATAATGGCGTCTACGTCTAAAAAATTCCAATTGGCATTTGTTGACTTCTTCTGCTCATAGAAGTTGTATTCATTATCTTTTCGATTAAAGTTAGCATCTACATATGACATTATTTTCTTTTTTTCTTTACTTTCTGCAGTTATTTTTGCGAGAGAAAGAATCTCTGGCCATCTCACATCATCTATAAGAATTTTTTTATACATTGGCACTAATTCTTTACCCGCATATTCTGTCGTTATATCTGTAAAACTTTGCAACTCGGATATAGCCATTAAGTGTTTGCGCAAACTATCATCAGCCACTTCATTGTTGTTACAATCATTTAGCACTTCTACAAAGCTTCTTTGATTTCCATACAGTGCCGACTTTCGCTGTGCTTCGAGCTCTCTTTTAAAAGTTTTGATAGTTTCATTTTGTTGCTTGATCATCTCTGCCCCTTTTTTTATCAGTTGTCCTTCCAGCTTTTCTAATTCTTTACTTAATTCCATTATAGCAACAGTCTCATTGTCTCTATTATTTTCAACCCGTCTCTTTATATTGTCAACTAATGTATTATTTAATTCCGCTATAGCAACAGTCTCATTGTCTTTACTATTTTCAACCTGTCTCTTTATAATGTCAACTAATGTATTTTCATCTTTTAACTCTATGGCAGTCTCGTCAGACAAACGTATATCATCTTTCTCTTGTAAGTTCATACTTAGGATAGCACTAAGTTTTTTATTAATCTCTCGTGCCAACAGGTCGATTGTTTTGTCATGTTCTGCAATCTTTTCATTGAAAAACTTTATTAGCGAGATTTTATATACGTTGAATAAGTTATTGTTTGCTGCTATGTTACGAACCTTATTCGCTCCTTTAGTAGGAACATTCATATATTGTGGAGCTGACGGCAGCTCATCATCTTGCACTTCCTTCGTGGTGTATGCCTTAATAGCATTTTTTACTTCTGTTACAACAGTATTTATAGCACTTTGATCTGCACTAGTTAGTTTTTCTAACGTACCAGCAAGCCCTTTCCTAGTTTCGCCTTCAAGGACATATTTAACAATAACATTATTTTCATCAATCTCTTTCTTTTTCTCTATCATTGCCGAAATATCCAAAAAAATTAAAAAAGCAACCGATAAAGAAGCAAGCGCGCGCCTTTTCATGACAATCTCCATTCTTGTTTGTTATGCAATAATATCGAGTATAGGTAAAAAAAATATTAACGCAAGAAAAAAAATGCCAAGTTCAGACACATTTGCGAAAATATTATTTTTTCAGCTATTTTAGTATTGTTGCCAGCAATGACAACCACGGCGCCAATATCATGTTTTAAGGCTATGGCAGAGAAATAGTTCTGCTAATACACAAAGAAACGCAATATTGTTTATTTTTCAAATGAAAAGTACGCGGACTCCCTGGCTCGTCGACCAGATTGTCGACAGTAGTAGAATATTTAACGCTTCCATGCACTTTACAGCAATATTCCAGCCGCACTTCCGTTTTTGGATCAATGGAATGAGCAATACCAAAACCATATACAAAACCTGTTACATGTCTGGAATAGGAACTTCCTGATCTTAAGTAGCCTAAATACTCTGCTTCATTAGGATAGTTGTCGGGCAATGTTGGCGCGTAATCCAGGTCAAATCCTATTTTTCTATAATGGAAACCAAGCAGTATGTATGGAGTTGTGGAACCGCCAATGGTTTTGCCGAGTTTAGCTAAAAACGATAGATCGTTACCGTTTTTTATGCGTAAATTAGCAGGCACCGGCCATCCTATTGTATCATGTGGCCATAACTTACCAGAATCTCTCTTATCGAACGAAAGATTTAGCTCGATGGCCCAGAAAAAGTAGTCGAAATTTCTATAGCCAACGAAAATTTCTCCGTTAAAATGTTTTGCATTTGATGAAAATGCATCTTTTATATAGCCTGAATCATCACCGAAAATATGCCTTTCAATGCTCCATTCAACGTAATCTTCACAGTTTTTCAGACCGAGTCCCAAGTAAAACCCACTAACCGGGAGAGATTCTGCCGAATCTTCCGCAGATTTTTTCGGTAAATTATCGGCAAAAGTATTACAACACAGAGCAAGAAGCGCACAAACTGCATTTTTTTTCATAGTTCCTCGCAAAAAACAAGCCAATTTTTATATAAATCTTGGCTATTGTAAACTAACTAGGGATTGTCTTATCAATTACTATTGCACATCGCCGATGTGCCCAAAAATAATCGCTCCAACCGGGCGCATGATATAACTGGCGGCGAATACTCCATAGATTTTTAGACGGGCGAAAGTTGGATCATCGACGAAAAAAAATAAACTCGACAAATAATCCGCCATGTAAGCGAAAAAAGTGAACTCCGCCCATTCCAGCAGAGTGCCAAAACTTACAATGGCTATGTTTTTTTTAAAATTCATGGAAATTTTTCCATGGTTTTCCCAAAATTATAATTGTGGACTTTCTATTTTCAGATTTAATTTATCGAATAGTTTTTTGTCGGCGCAATCTTTTACATTGTCGACGGTCAGCAATTTCTCACTGGAAAACAATGCGTTAGCACCAGCAAACAGGCATAGGGCCTGGGTCGATTCGGATAGTGTGTTCCGTCCGGCAGCGATTTTCACATAGGACTTCGGCATCAAAATGCGAGCAAGCGCAATCATCCGTACGAAATCGAAATCGTCTATGGGATTTGAATCGTCGACGCAGGCGCCTGGGATTTTTACAAGCTTGTTGATGAGCACGCAGCGCGGAGGAATTGTTAAATTTGCCAATAAAATCAGCATCTTAACTCTGTCTTCGTTATTTTCTCCCATGCCCACAATGCCGCCGGAGCATACGTTGACGCCGGCTTTTTGCACCATTTCTATGGTTCGAATGCGATCGTCGATGGTTCTGGT
>JAISOD010000070.1 GCA_031275895.1 Holosporaceae bacterium
CGCGCTTTTTTTCAGAAATAAACATATCGACGCCCTGGAGGAATATGTTTAATTGCCATCCATTTTCTCCGAGTAATCTCATTAAATTATGCAGCATAACGTTTTTATGATTTGGTTCGCTGCAGAGATTCAAATCCGGCGCAGAAATGTCTTTTCCAACGCAGGATAGTGTAATTTCGCTGAAATCCTTACTTATATGGCAGCGTATTGTACCTCCGAACGGCATAGATTCCTTAGCAACAGCGACATTGTGCAGTATCACTTGAGCAATCACGTGCGGAATGTCGTCTCCGTCGAATTTTAGATCGACAAGTAGGCCGCTATTGCGCAAAAAATCTGCTATTAAGCTGTTTAGAGAAATAAGCGAATGGCGAAAAGCATCAGATTTTTCCGAATACATTTCCCTCATAAATTTTAAAATTGTATTTGCTTTGGCAGCGCTTTCCTTCATATGCAGCAAAAGCGAAGCGTCTCCGGATGCTTCATAGGCTTCTATTCCAAGGTTAATTGCGTTAAAGGGTGTAATCAGATCGTGACAAATTCGCGCAATCAGCGCATTTTCCAGGCGCATATTTTTTCTGCTTCAACTACAGACCCATTGTATATATTTTACCGTAAACATCAACGTAGGTGGCATGCGTAGTGCAATTTAAAATATTTTAATGAAATTTTATATTATTAACTCTTTTTAAACCTTTTGAAATGTAAAATCCGTCCATGTTTATTAAAATGGAGAATGTCAGACATGGGAAAAGAAAATAATATGCCGACCATCGGTTGCTCATCGAAGCCAAGAAAGCGTATAGCTGTTGCAATGCAGGGGGGAGGAGCCCACGGAGCCTTCGCCTGGGGAGTTATGGATAGACTGCTGGAAGACGATCGCATCGAAGTTGTCGGGGCCTCCGGCACCAGCGCTGGAGGCATGAACGCCGCCTCCATGATAGAGGGACTCATCAAGGGAGATAACGCCGGCGGAAGGGCGCGCATGAACGATTATTGGCGTGAAATGGCAGAATTATCAAAGAAAATCTCCCCTTATCAACTAAACCCTATAGATAAGATGATGAAGTATTATAATCTAGACCGTTCTCTTGGATATTTTATTATGGGGGCCATACAATCGTTTTTCTCTCCCTATGAATGGAATCGCGATAATAAAAACCCGTTCCTGGAATTCATAAGGGATTTCTTTGATTTTCAAGCAATTCGCACCAGTAAGGAAAAGAGAATTTTCCTCGGCGCCACGCACGTAAAAACCGGCAAAGTAAAGGTATTCAGCAACGATCAATTCTGCGCCGACGCGCTGATGGCGTCAGCTTGTTTGCCATTTTTATACCAGAGCGTAAAGGTTGACGGAGAATACTACTGGGACGGCGGTTTTATAGCAAACCCGGCAATACATCCATTAATTTACAATACTCAGGCAAACGATTTGGTACTCATTCAGCTTACCAAGACGCACCGAGACGAGCTCCCCAAAACTAAGGCAGAGGTAACAGATCGCCTGAAGGAGGTCACCTACAATGGATGCTTGGTTCACGAGATGAGGTCCATCCACTTCATAACTAAACTAATTGACGAGGGTAAAATTACTGATCCTTCCGTTAAGAGAGTCAGTATGCACGTGATAAAAAACGAAGATTCGTTCAAGAATCTGAATCTATCCAGCGCTTTGAATACCGACTGGGATTTTCTTCAAATGCTGAAAAGCGAAGGCAGAAAAACGGCGGATCGCTGGTTGCTGGAAAATTTCGACAATCTTGGCAGCAAGCGGCATACGCTGGACGAAGCCATGTTTGCCGATTACGTCGGTTAGCAAACGACCTTTTCGATACGGCGAATGATAATGGGAAAGAGGATTGATGTTGTCCTCTTTCCCTGGTGTGTTTTATGCCAATCCTCATTACTAATTTTTGGGAACAGGCGTTTAAAGCAGCATTAAAAATTCGATTTCAAGGACGTTATGGATAAAAAACCATGTTTGTTTATTAATTTTTGCCGATTTTTGATCATCGAGTTTGAAGTTCTCTAGGACACGAAAAATTATAAACGAGCATGGTTATTGTCTGCTGCGGGGTTTGAAATTTTCGAGATGTATCCGGAACGAAAAGCTTTAGGTCTCGTTATGAAATTTTAATTTATTTGAAAAAGCTGTATAACTCCTAGAATTTCAACAAGAAAGGACTTGCACAGCATGATAGAACATAACATTGCGAGCGAAGTTTTTCAAAAATTTATGATTTTTTAATCACGATTCCGAGCATTCACGTTAAAAACAAAGAGAAAGTTCGTGTTTTTATTGAGGCAATATACTATTTATCTCGCACAGGTTGTTAGATACGGCTTTTACCCAAAGAATACGGAAATTGTTTTTGCATTTATCAAAGATTTCTGTATTGAAAAAACTTGGAATTTGAGAGCGGATGTTCAATTATTTTCAGGACGCGAATTTGGAATATTTTATGATCGACGGTTCTATTATTCGGGCAAATCAGTGTGCTGCAGGCTATAAGAAGGGATCGAGCGAGAATCTTGGAAGGAGCTGCGGAGGATCTTCGACCAAAATAATTAAAATTCGTTTAAAAAAATTATATAGACAAATGAGATAGGGTTAACGCTCTCGTCTCGTATTTTTAAACGAGTCAGCATAGGTCTCGTTAGGAAATTTATCTGAGCCATATTAACGTGCTAGCAAAGTGTAAAAAAGCCATAAAAGACGAAGAAGTTTTACAAAATCTCGAAAACGTTCTTCGAAACCATTTTATC
>JAISOD010000024.1 GCA_031275895.1 Holosporaceae bacterium
ATGAAAACTGATCACAATTATTTTTCCGTCGGAATTTAGCAACTCTAGGGACTCGGATAAAACTTTTTCCAATTCGCTCAACTCGTCGTTTACGAAAATTCTCAACGCTTGAAACGTTCTAGTGGCGGAGTCTATTTTTCCCATTTTCTTAACGCAGGAACGAATTACATTGGCCAAATCTTCCGTATTTTGAATGCCTCGTAGATTCAGTTTGATATTTTTAGCAATGCGCCTGGAAAAGCGTTCTTCTCCTAATCGATAAATGATATTAGCCAAATCTTTCTCCGAATACTTGCGAATCACGTTCAGCGCAGTTTTATCGCTTAATCCCATGTTCATAAGCAGCGGTCCCTTCAATTTAAAAGAGAACCCTCTGGATGGATCCATCAATTGAAAATTAGAAACTCCGAGGTCAAGAACGACTCCGTCCAGCTTCTGTACTCCATAAAATTCTACAATCGAACGAATACTGCTGAATTTAGCCAAAGAAAAATTAAAATTATCGTTATAATCGCGCTTCAATTCTGTAGCTATATCTTCGGTAACAGAGTCTCGATCACAGGCAATCACTTTACAATCGGCGGCGTTCAGAATCGCGCGACTGTATCCTCCGCCGCCGAATGTTCCGTCAAAATAGATTCCTCCATCCTTGGGCGATAGCATCGTCAGCGCTTCTTTTAGCAAAACCGGAGTATGTTTTTCCATCGTCAAAGTCTATAAATAAGCGGAAATAACGGCAAAAATCGGCAACAAAATTGCGCATGACCAGAGCAAATATCCGAGAAACGATGGAGTTTTAATGGAATAATGCTTAGCTATGGACCTAACCATCAGATTAGGAGCATTTCCCAAGTACGTCAGCGCTCCCATGAAAACAGTTGAAATCGAGAAAGTTGCTAAAATATGAGATTTAACCGTCATAAGCGCCTGCGCATCGCCGGAAGTTAGATGGAAAAAAATCAAAAACGTTGGCGCGTTGTCCAGTAGCGATGATAGCAGGCCGCTGGCCCAAAAACATCTGTTGGCGATAAATTCCCCGCTCGGAGCCATCCATCTAAAGACGTTGCCAAAAGTTCCATCAGCTCCCTGTTGCAGCATAGAGATAATGGGAGCGACGGTTACGAAGATTCCAGCGAAAAGCTCCGCTACTTCCCTTATGGGCGCGACTGAAAATCCATTTCTTTTATGGATTTCTTTGGGAGTAATTCTAAGCGAAATTAATGCAATAATCACAAGCGAACCATTTCTTATGATAGAAGAGTAACTAAATCTATGACCATACAGCGAAATCTCGCCGGAAAAATTACAGAAAATTACAATGAGCAAAATCGCCGCCATGAGTAGCAAATTTATTTTTCCACGGAGAATAAAGGCTGATTCTGCGCCTCTGTTGCGATCTTTTGCCGGGTCGTTTTTGAACAAAATGGAATCAATGACTAGAAACAATGCAATTAATGCGAAAGTAGCGCCGAATATGACCGGATATAGATGCTTGATAAACCAAAAAAAGTCTATGCCCTTGAGAAACCCTATAAACAATGGCGGATCGCCGATGGGAGTGGCGCTGCCGCCGATATTTGCCACTAAAAATATGAAAAACACCACCAAATGCGAGCATTTTTTCCTTCCTGCATTCGCGCGCAGGAATGGACGTATCAGCAGCGTAGAAGCTCCAGTAGTTCCAATCCATCCGGCTAGGACGCTTCCGAAAAGCAAAAACAACGCGTTGAAAATCGGTCCATTAGCGCGCGGAAAATCCACAAAAATACCACCAGAAACAGCGTATAACGCGGCGATTAAAATTATGAACGGAAGATAATCTTCCAGCAGCGGCTCGCAAACTGCGTTAAAAATTTGGAAGACGCCGAAGAAATATGCAACGAAAACCAAATATATCAGCGACCAAAATAGCGGAACGCAGCTCGCATATTTATGCCAAAAATTCGGAAATAACAGCGGGAAAAACGACATAGAAAAAACGATTCCCAAAAATGGACATGCCCAAAGAAAGCTTGAAAATTCCATCGTAACCAACGCCGCCCTCTAAAACGGCGTCAGTATAACATCTAACTGCAGAATTTGTCGCGCTAGTTGTTCAGATTATTCGCTTTGCCTGAGCTGGAGCTCAAAATACTGTGAAGTTCCGAAATAGCATGCATAACGGATGTTCCGTTTTGCATATTAATCTCCAGAAGCTCCTGAAAGGTCTTGTTGCCGATAGCGCTGGCAATTTTAATCAATGTGGCCGCCGGACTCTGGGGTTGTTCCCTTTCTAAAAAAGAGGCAATTCCCACCAAAGTTTCATAAGCGCCTTCTAAATTTTTATAGGACGCAGTAGCTGCTCCGTCATTCTCATCGCCTCCGTCGCCGGTTTGTTGATTATCGTCGCCATCAATCGCATTGGGCTCCGCCGTATCTGCTCCTTCTGAAGGTTTTGGTCCAACGACGCTGGAAGATGTTGCTTTTTCAGCTATGCTCCTGGAGACGATATGCTCCATATCTTTAAGACAGGAAAAAATTTCGTGGAAACTCGGCATTTCTTCATGGCATCTTTCGTCAAGAAACTCGTTGAGCGATTTCAATTTATCCTGCAGCTCATTTATCTCATTTTTAAGAGTTTCAAAAAATTCCAATGGAGTAACCGCCACACTTTTACCAATTTGCTTTAGTGAAAGTCCGCGAATGTTTTTTATCTGTAGATTCCGGCGCGCAGTCATCCAATCTGCTAAGCTATACGGATTTAAAGCTCCGTCGCCTGGATTTGTCAGGGGAATCAGCACTATCCTATCGCGAATTTTTTCCGTAAAAAAATAAAAAGGAGACGCTCGTCGAATAGCGTTTTTATTTACGGAGTCGAGAGGCGGATAAATACCATCCCAAAACATTTCGCTGAGCGACTTCACCAGCAGCAGTCCCTGATTCAGCCCGCTGAATCCATACAACGCCGTCAGAGATTCAAGAAGCCACATGGCGATTTGCAGATCTTTTGTCCTAGTGATTAGTAAATCAGAACAGAGACGCAATACTTCCGGCCAATTTGCTCTCTTAGCTTCAGTTTGCCAAATTCCCTGCGATAAATTAGCGTCGTCCTCTCGGCGCAACTCGATTATTCGATCATATACGATATCGTAGCGTAAATATTCGCCGCATTTGTTGTCTGGAGTAATAGGAAGCAAAAAGTCTTCAACTTTTATCACGCTCTATTCCTCCGCCTCGTCAGTTTCTTCTGCTTCAGACGCCTGAACGGATTCTGTCACTTCCGTTGCAGGCTGTGGCGCTGGACTTTCTTTATCGAAGGAAACCGCAGTGTCTAAATTACCAGAGGGCGGAGCCGCGCCGACAGATTTTTCAAGATCGATGCTGCGCTCATGACCATACAAATCCGGACAGAACTCTGGGAATACAGGCCACTCTAGTGGAGTAAGTTTATCGCCGTCGCGAGTCATCGGCGTAATTTTTAATACAATTTTGGAAGTTAATACCTCATTTTCCTTGCTAGAGTCAACGATTGGAACCTGAAATTGCAGTAAAACTCCCTGAGGTAACGCAGTTTCCTTGCTAATTCTATGCTCCTCAATTAGCCGCAGCATGGCCCATCTCCCGCCATAGGAGAATGTAACCTTAGTTCCCTGAATTAACGGATTATTGCCGGAACCTCCATCATATGGCTTCTCATCCGCAGACGCTACCCAATTGAACACTACGTTTATTTTATCATTGTTAAAGAAAACTCCGACAGCATTATCTTCCACTGTAGAATCGTTGATGGTTATTTTTCTATCCAACAGGGAGGACGTAAGAGACTCTACATTTGGAGATGGGCGCAACTGCATGGAAAACGACACGGGAGCTGTGTTGGGATCTGATCCCTTTGATTGAGCAATCCAAAGTTTCAAAAACGGGATCATTTTATCCATAGATTTCAGAAATTCTAGCGCTTTTAGGCTAACGCCCTTGCTTTCCCTATTGCTCTCCAATGTAGTATACAGGCCAGTAGAATTCTGTTCGTATGAATCAACGAATTTTTCTATATCCCGCAAAGAAGCGTCATCCGGCGCGTTACCGAACGGAAACTTATGGCTAAGAGATTCATTGAATAGCTTATTTATTTTGTTATATGCTTTCGAGGCTCGTTCATATTGCACAATTTCAGCCCTGGATATCAAGGACTTGGCCACGCTCGAGCGCTTGTTCAGGAAATAATCTCCTCCGCTTTCGGCAATTGTTTTGATTTCTCCTTGATTATCGAAAGATTCCAGAGAAACCCGCGACAAATTCTCCGAAATGAACGTCTCCAATGCCGCAATGGAATTCCCCGGTTTCCGAGCCTCATAGTCCGCAACGCTAGCGATAATGGATTTCCATTTCTCTAGCAGCGAATGATTTTTTACTTTCTCCATAATATTTTGCATAGATAGAAGATCCACCACCGGAGTAGCTATGGTAGCCAGAAACTTTATTCGCTCGAATTGTGCAGTTAGATACTGTTTTAGTCCTTCCTGATCGTCAAAGTTTAAAAATCTCGGATTGCGATCTCCGTTCCAATTGTCAAACAAAGCATTTCCAGACGAATACGGCGTTTCTAAATTAAATAGCGCGTCCACTTTTTCCAGCAAAGACGTATATTGGGAAATCACCAATGTAGAAAAACCGAAATCTTTTTGATTGTCTTCTTCCTGTATTTCATCGAGGGTTTTTACAATTTTGACGATTACGGCAGAAGAGTTTCTTATGTTGAGGGATTGACGCTTGTATGCGTCCTCCAACAGGTTACGAGAATGCCCCAGCGGCACATCGTCAAAAATTTGGGAATTGCCCAACATAGATTGCAACGTTGGATACATACACTTTCGCGCGATTGTTTGGTACATTTCAAAGTGCTGAGCTCGCATAGCCGGAGGCATGGTCGTGGAAAATTCATAATATTTATCCAACATCTCTGAAATTTCTTTCAGCCTTTTTTGATCCCAAAGAAGCATTTTGTCCTCTAAAATCGTGGTAACAAAATTGGTTTCTGAAACTGAGCGAATAAACGGTTGGTCCAGTAGCGCGCGAATCTCCTTCTGGAAATCTTCAAATCCCCGCGACGGCGTTTGAATACTCTCCGACAACAGCGGCCCGGTTAAATCTGTACTAAACGATAGAAGACGAGATTTAAATTGACGGAACTGAATTTCAGCCATGCGCAGCAGCTCCCGAAGACGATCCATGCCGACGATTTCCGACGCTTTCAGATCCTCGATCATTTTGGCATATTCGCTGTTCGGAACGAAATTATCAGACGCTACCCAATTAAATTTCTTATTTTTTAATATATCGGCAATTAGCACAGTTTTGTCGTAGACCTTGGCGAGATCCTTGGACGAGTAAGCGACGCCGGCATTTCTATAGGCCGCTAGCATTTTTTCAATGTCGGACGCAAGGCTTTGCAATATTTTCTCAATGGTTTTGTCGAAAACGTCGCTTAAAAAAATACCGAACAGTGTTCGTAAATTTGACTCTATGTGAGGCTGGAATAGTTCAATATCAAATCGAGGTAGAACCAATTTCCTATTGGGAACATGCGTCTTCATTATCTCCGTAATATTAAATTTATCTTTGAATATTGTACCCGTCAAATCAACAACGCTTTTTCTGTCTTCCAGGCGACGTATGGCATTATATTCGGAGCTAATTTTCTTTATGTTGATTATGCGCTGGATGAATTCTTGCAAATTTTTAAAGCTCTGGAACGAATTCACGTCAAATAAATCTTTTTTTTCGTGGTTAGCCTCTGATTCGCTGGAAACTTTCTGCAAAACGCTCTTGGTATTAAGGTTCAGATCGATGTACATGGCTCGCACAACCACCGAATCAAAAACCAGCGTCAGAGTCTCCGTTAACTCGTTATGTAGACTAGAAAACCAGGATTGCGGAACGAAAACAGACGAAAAATCGGACCATTTCACCAACGGCATATTCTGTAATAGCTGAATTGTATGCTTATTGATGAGAGCCTGATCCTCTTCGCCGCGCAAATTATCTTCCAAAGATTTGATTTTCACCATATATGTTTTCAGAGAGGACATAGTTTGATAGTAATCGTGTATCTTGTTCTTTATGTTGTTATTTCCAATGAACCATCCGACTGAAATGACAAAGGAGCCGGTAGCCAAGATGATTTTATTGCGATACTCCGCCTTGTTCATGTCAATGGCGTCAACTTTAATTGGGCGAGCTAAATTGTACTCTTTGAAGATCTTTTCCTTAAACAAATCCTGAACGAAGCACAAGATGTTGTTATAGGAGTGCGCGAGATTCGTATCTACGTTAGCGAACAATTTAGGACTAAGAGCCGAAGGCTGTATTAGATCTACGGATGCGGCGTCTTCCTCCTTGGCGCGTCCTACGAAATAGACTCCTCGCAGAATTAGTCCTTCTTCTGGATTATGATTCTGAAACATGGTGTAGAGATACTGAAATAGAGCCGGCTTTATGGAGCGCAGACGCGACCTAAATAAAAGCGCTTTTTTTAAATTTTCTGACGCCTCTTTTTCTCGCGAGAAATAAATCTCTGCTTTTCTTATGCCGCTTTCTACAGTTTGAAAAATTTCTTCGATCCAGGACGTGGAAAATGCGCTATTCAGCGAGTATGGACAAGACCATCCAAAAATCTGCTGCCGAGAATCGCTATTTAAAAGGTGAGAAAACTCCGCAAATCCAGGGATCAAATCTGATTTAGTAACAATTATATAAATTGGTAGGCGGAAATTCAGATTATGTTGGAAATCAAAAATTCTATCAAAGATCTCACGAGCCATTTTTTCCATATTAGCTAGGTCAGACAGAAGCATGTCCATTGGCAATGTAACAACAATTCCATCCAATGGTCTGCGAGGTCGAATGAAAACAAATAATTCGCCTATAAACGACCAAAAATTTCTCTCATCCTCGTCGGCTTCTGCTCGCGGAAGCTCAAAAATTGCTCCGCGGCGAAATAATTTCCACATGGAATCAACGGCCGATCCGTCGGCAGTCAAATGCTCAAAATTTAGGCTTTCAAGTAGGGTTGATTTGCCGCTATTTGGTGGACCGACCATCATGAAGCAAGGAAGCTTATACCTCCAGCGAATATCGTAGGTGCTATTTTTTATTATCTCCATGACCTTAAAAAAAATCCTTGTTAGCGGGCCTACTTTCAAAAATCCATGAAGCGATAGAATCTCCCCTACCCTGCCGGAAATTATTGGAAGATCTTCCCGTCGTATTTTCTCCGCAATCGGCGGTTTTTTCTGATCTGTGCTTTTATCATCTCTTCGGATTATTTGAGGTTTTGGTTTTGCATTAATGAACAAAATGCCGAGTATAAAAACGACGAGAATCAACGCTATTGCAATGATAATCATCACTATTGAAGCAACTGGAATTAATTCACGAGGTATGAAAGATATTTTGCTTAGCAAAAATTCTCTGATATTTCCCATATAACTACCAATCAACAAATGTCAAGATCGTCTCCTTAAATTTCAGCTGTTGCGTTCATTTTTCTCCTGGAAATTCTACGCAAAATTTAACGAATCTCCTCATTTGCTTTGTATTTTAAGCTTTAGTATAGGAAAATCAATTGGCATTTATATTGTATTTTCTAAATAATTCAATGAAACTGACGCAATTGCCAACAATAAACTGGCAGCCAATGGCGAAATTTGTTAACAGCGCGCTAAATCAAGTATATAATGCTCCCGTGGTAGCGCGAAGAGTGAATTTTGTCAAGAATTTTAGGTCTGGACCCGGGACTGCACACTACAGGATGGGGCATTGTGGATTACGATGGTCTTCGCCTTAGACATATTGCCCATGGAACGATCGTAACTCTTGCAGTCGACGAAATTAGCTCGAGATTGAGTTGTATCTTTAAGCAATTGTCAGATATTGTCGAAAAGTACTCTCCAAAAGAGGTTGGGATAGAGAGCGTCTTTGTTAATAAAAATCCTGAATCTTCTCTAAAACTCGGTATGGCAAGAGGAGCCGTGATCTGTTGCGTTGGCGTTCTGGGTCTAAAAATTGCAGAATATACTCCGAATAAAATCAAAAAATCCATTGTGGGAAGCGGACATGCCACCAAGGATCAAGTCTCCCTCATGGTTCAAAAATTACTGAACTGTGGTAATGTGAAGCTGGATGCAGCAGACGCGTTGGCAACGGCCGTCTGCCACGCGCATCATAAAACGTCCTACGAGGTAAGAGAATGATCACACATCTGAATGGCTCCATAAAAAAAATAGCCGAAAATTCCATCGTCGTGGATGTAAACGGAGTCGGATATGGAGTGACATGCTCTGCCAGAACCACAAATGAAGCTTGTTCCCGTTCAGGATTGGTGCATATCTTTACCGCTATGAGCATTAGAGAAGATTCATGGACCTTGTATGGATTTATAACCGAACAGGAAAGATTTTGGTTTAATACGCTGACTTCTGTTCAGGGCGTTGGCGGAAAGGTGGCCATAGCAATTCTCTCCGCTCTTTCGGACGACGACATATATAATGCATTTCTCACCGGCGACAAAAATATTTTCTCCAGAGCAGACGGAGTT
>JAISOD010000056.1 GCA_031275895.1 Holosporaceae bacterium
TAGCGGAACGGCGAGTAGCTTTATCAACGCCATGAGCATGGTGAGCGGAATTATACTTATGCCGCTGGTGGGATACATGATGAATCTTTCCTGGGATGGAACAATGGCTGACGGCGTTAAATTCTACAGTCTCCGCGATTATCAGTGCGGCATAACGGCCGTTTTGGTTTTTTTGATAGTAGGCGCGATTTTGTCCCTAATGATAGAGGATAAATCCACCAGAGGCGAAGGCAACAAGCCTGCTAAATAACGTCTCTTACTATGTAAATCGGGCGTTTTTTGGACTCGTTGTATATGCCGCCGATATATTCTCCAATTACGCCAAGACTCATTAGCTGCACGCCTCCTAGCAGCAGCAGAGCGACAGTCGTGGAAGCATACCCTGGAATATCAACGCCATAAAGCACCGTTCTAAAAAATATCCATAAACCGCGGGCAAATGCCAAAAACGTTACAAATATTCCCAAATAAATGGAGATTTTTAACGGAAAAATTGAAAACGAAGTAATCCCGTCAACGGCATAGCTCCATAGTTTCCAATAGGACCACTTGGACGTCCCCATGTTTCTTTCGGGACGTTTATACTCAATTGACGTAGTTTTAAAACCGGCGAAGGCAAATAATCCCTTCATAAATCGCTTGCGTTCCGGGAATGTTTTTAGAGCATCCATAACTTTTCTATCCAAAAGACGAAAATCTCCGACATTTTCCGGCAATTCCGTATCCGACAACATGTTGTATGTTTTATAGAACATGCAGGCCGTTATGCGCTTAAGGCAAGAGTCTTCTGATCTATCGCTGCGCCTAGCCAAAACCATATCGAATCCTTCTCTCCATTTCGCCACCATATCTGCGATTAAGTCCGGCGGATCCTGAAGGTCGGAATCGATGGGGATAGCGCAATTTCCATCGGCAAAATCGATTCCTGCCGTAATGGCTGCGTCTTTCCCAAAATTACGCGAAAAATTTATGATCTTCAGCTGAGGAAACCGCTTTTTTTTTCCTATTAGCCGCTCCAGCGTATCATCTTTGCTTCCATCATTTATGCATAAAATTTCGAACGAAAGCCCCAGACGTTTCAAAATCGGCATGATGGCGCTAAAGAAACCATCTATGGACTCGGATTCATTATAAAAGGGAACTATAACGCTGACCTCTACCATTTCCTCATCGTTCTTCTATTTTTTTCATGCAAAAAGCGTAGTACACCACATAATTGTCGATTACGTGAATCATATTATCAAATAAAATACTTTTTCCGTAGAAATTTTTGAAACGTTCCGTCTGACCATCGTTTCGAGCGCATAAAAATACTACGCATAGATCTGTGTTCTCCGGATATTTATCGTAAATATTGAAAAGATCGTTACGCCTAATGTCGTAGGACGAAGGGGAATCCTTCAAACGAATGTGCAATTCTGCCGTAGCTTTATCTGTTTTCAAAATCGCCATTCTTTTAGCGCCGAAGCGACGACGCCAATCATAATCAATAAGCGACGCGATTTTACGGACGTCGAGCGCATTCGTTGGATCGTAGCGGCGCAAAAAGTGTTTCGCAATCGCTAATTTTGCAAACAAAACTACGGCGAAGAAACAGGAAATTCGCCGCACAAAAATAAAAAGCTTGTCATAGTTCAGTTTACGTGGATTAATTATTAGCAGGTAAGTCCCTAGCATCATGAGCATATTTGTTCCCCAGAAACTTCCTATTCTCATGCCAAACACAAGGGAAACTAAAAACAAAATTGCGCCGGGAGCGATGGTAATAAATATGATAAATTTCTCTTCTGCGGAAAAATGGTCGTTTATGCGGGGAAAAAAATTTATTTTTGAAATACTAGCATAGCGGAACGCCAACAGCGACGTCGAAAAAAATATCGATTGCATGAGCAGAAAATTGAATGGAGAGAGAAAATCTTTCTTAGCATTAAGCGATTTGGCGAGAGCGTATTTTACAGCTATCAGATTGTTATCGTAAAGCCATATCAGATGCCAACTTATGCAAAGTAAAAATGTTGCGATCGCGATGTAGGGCTGCGGCGTTTTTAAAATATATCTGCATTCTCGATTGGTAATCAAAAATAACCCCATGCATCCAAGATATAGAAGAGCGAAATATTTTCCCAAGAAGGCTAAACCAGATACGGCGCCCAACGCCACGGCGTCTCTTTTTCTATTAAATTTTATTAGGCGAATGAAGAAATAAAACATAGCGGGAAACAGTGACATAAGAATGGTTGTTGCATTAAATTTTTCATTGCTAAAGACCGCGGAGATCGAAGCTAAAAAAATCAGCACGGCGGCATAGGATTTCCTTTCATCTTCAAAAATCAACTTCGAAGTTTTGAAAATGGAAAATAATCCCGCTAATAAATTCAGTTGTGTTAGGACATACAAGGATTCGGGATAGGAAAACGACAATCTATAGAAAAAAAAGGAAATCCACGCAAACAGGGGCGGGTGCTTGGAATATCCAAGTTGTAATTCCTTTCCCCAATAAAGATTTTCAATCATGTCGTAGGGGAGAATGTTTCTCGATACTATGGGAATCAAGGAAAATACTAATATGTATGCACAAATTAAGCAATTATAGCGATTTTTTATTGTGCGCACTTCTTATCTTCGTCTTCATAAATTTAAGCTTCTAACCTTTCCTTGTCGATTAAACGATAGGCCGTGCAGCTACACACTATTCCAGATGTTGACCAAAATCAATGAGGCAGTTCGATGAGAACTTTTTGCGTGAATATTTAATGGAAACTTAACCTATCCATAATAGCATAGCGCCGAAAGAATGCTGTTTTCCCTAGGCGTTTTATGGAGGACGTGTGATCTGGTTACGCAAAAATAAAATTGAAATAATTATTTTGCTCATCGCCGCTTTGATGATAAATTTATACTGTTACCTCCAACAGCGCGGATTTTGCATTTCGTTTTTTGATACGGACGATTATATGCGGTTGATCCGGGTTCGAGAGTTTTTCGAGCACAAGGATTTATCCAATAGCATTATTCAAAGATGCAACGCTCCCTTTGGAGGCGATCTCCATTGGACGAGATTTTACGATTTTTTTCTGATAGCGCCAGCCTATATTATTAGCCTTTTCGGTTTTTCAATTGAAAAATCTATAGAATACGTTGGATTTGCCATAAGTCCAATCGTAAAAAGCGTAGCGGCAGTCGTTTTGTTGCGCATCTTTCAGAAAATTTTTTCCAAAAGAGACGCCTTTTTAGCAGTCGCGCTGTTTGTGGCAAATTTTGCCATTTTGCCGATCGGATCTTTCGGTAGACCAGATCATCACATCTTCATAATGCTGTCCATGATCATTTATCTAGCAAGTATTATGCGTATTCTGGAGGCAAATTCGCACAGCCTGAACGATTACCTAAAAGTGGCTCTAGCATCTGCTCTATGCGTCTGGATATCTCCAGAAACTCTGGCGCCATTGCTGTTAAGCGACGCGGTTTTGCTGTTATCGACCTTCTCAAATATCCTGAAACTTGAAGATCTTTACGTAAAAAGTCTATTCACTACGTCCATTATTTTGCTGATTATCTGCTTCCCTAACCCAGCGAACGGACATTACATCGTCATGAGCGCTATGTTTCTGGTTATTCCATACGTCACCTTCAATAAATTTTATTTATCTGATCCAATTTTTAAGTATTGGCACGCGATTGTGCTTTTCCTCGTCTTAATCTTATCGCCGCTGTTTCCTGCGCCGGAGTACGATAAAATCTCTTCGGCGCACATGTTTCTATACCTGTTCATGTCGCTATTTTTAGGAATAAACATGTTTCGGCCAGAGGAAGACGTCAAAGGCAAAGCGATTTTTACCATATTTTGGGGAGTAATTACGGCAGCAGTGTTTTTGTGCATGTATCCGAAATTTTTTTACGGCATGAGCGCAGATGTAAGCGATTATGTAAAGGAAATTTGGCTGCGTAAAGTTAACGAAATGAAATCTCCGCTACAATGCGGAGATATGGCGTTTTGGGCTACTCATTTTATCATTGTTATGGTCTCTATCTATTGTAAAATTATTAAACTATTAAGGAAAAAATTTTCAAAAATCGATCTTCTTTGGTGGATTTTTATAGCTAACGCTTCATGCTACGCGATTCTGTCCGGGCTCTTCTACCGCATGCTACCGTATTCTGCCTTGTTTAGCTTGCCGCTTGTGGTTGAATTAGGCATGAATAGCAAATTTATGACATGTTTCTCCCGCACATCAAAAATTATAACAACCTTTTTTCTTTCAACGTTATTTACGTTGGTTACCGCTTATTTGAAAAACGAAAACGCTCCAGAAGAATCTTCCATAACCTACGAGAAAAGAGAATTATACGAAGAACTTGATAAACTCAGCGGAAAATCGATTGTGATTATGGCGCACGTCAACGACGGCGTAGATATAATGTACCTTACAAAACATAGCGTCGTTGGCGTTCCATATCATAGACAAAACTGGGGCATAATAGCGTCCCACAAAATCATGGAGGGCGAATATAACGAAAACGAAGCGAAGGAAATTCTGCGCAAAACAAATTCTTCTTACATTCTCGTTAGAAAGCCAAAACAAAAAAATGCCATTAAAAACATGAGCTTAGCACAAATCATAATCGATGAAGCCGAGAAAAGGCCCAACAGAAAGCCTTGTCCTGCATGGATTAAGATTGTGAAACTTCCGCAAAAATTTAGCGACGTCGTACTGGCCAAAATAAGTTGCGAACCATAGCGGAGCTATAGCAAAATAGCAAATACGTTACCATGACGTCAGCAGATACTCGATTATGGCAAATATAGCGTTTCCGCTTTAGATTTGCCGCAGCGATTTGTTGATTTACGAGAGTTCTCGCGAAATGTAGAATGGCAAAAGCAAAGCGAAAATGCTATACGATGCATTAGCCGTTACGGCTACGTATATGCTTGCTGCACGTGTGTAAAAAGCTAGCAGATCAGTTAAAAATCTCAAACAAATTGCCCTCCAATATTTTATCTATATTTTTAGGAGCTTTTGGGTCATTTATGCAAACAACTCAATAAATTCTTCACTCATTCCTTTGGTCGAATGGATGACATAACAGGCTCCGTCAGAGACTCCGAACGAAATCCAACCGGGCAACGACCATCGCCCTTTGAATGCGGAGAAGCAGGACAATTCATCATCAGAATCTTGGCTGCATGGAAGTTTATTTTTCCCAGCCATTGACTAAAGAATCTGAAGCGGCAATTTTTTGCGAAAGTTCATTATTTTGTAACTTTTTTCTGCGTTTATATTGTAATGGTAGCGCGTGTAGTTCGCATCATGAATGATAGTTATTTTAACGAAAAGCAGGAAACAGGTTTTTTCAACAGAAACAAAGTTGTGTCCTTCGCCATTATAATTTCCTGCATGCTTTTCATATGTATATTTTTTATGGAAAAGTCCAGGTCGGTGCTCAATATGGTTCCGCTCCTCCGGGGAGAAGTGCATCTGGACGGCGGGTTCATCATAACAACCATAAAGAACAAATACCCCATAATCATAAAGAAAAACGATCCCTTCATCGGAAAACAATTGAGATTTTCAGGCAGCATAAAGTCAATTTTCGCTGCTGTAGCAGATTCATTATGTCGCCCCAATGACGTTGTAGTGGAAGTGGGAGCGCATTTCGGATACAATGCTCTAAGTCTTGGCGATCGTCTAAGAGGCGGCGGAAAGTATTACGCCTACGAGCCAAATCCATTCGTTATTTCTTGCCTGCGAAAAAGCATTGTTCTCAATGATTTGGAGCAGGTAATTTTTCCGAAAAGTATAGCCATCAGTGGGAAAGAAGGAACGTGCCACATAGAAGATTGCGTAGCGCTGGCTTCTTCTGTACAGGACGACGACGAACCTATCTCGCCTAATCAGGCTCAAGATCACAAATTTATAGACGTCAACTGCAATACCCTGGACAAGGAGTTATCCGACGAAATTCAACCCATTACGCTGTTGCTAATAGATATTCCAGGATTTGAGTTTTCCATAATAAAAGGCGCAAGAGACATTATGAAGCGTTCTCCGGATATAAAGCTGGTCGTCGCCATCGACATGGACGAATCATCTAAAACCCTTGATCCACAGAAGGAATTGGAAGAATTGGCGGAGAATGGATACAAATTCTACATAGCAGAAACGCCTAAAACCTATACTTCGGCGAAAATTTCTGAGATTCTTGCCAAGAAAAAGATGGTGTTGCTAATAGCCAAATGCGATCCTTAGGTATGCTGGCGCCTCTGCTCGCAATTTATCTTTGCATAGCTATTTCTGGAAAAGCGACTTCGCTCATGCGCGCCGTCTTTGCATATGTTTTGCGCGATTTTATTAGTTCGTTTCTGCAGACTTTTAATCTTTTAACTTCTCGAACGTCGTCTTTATCCTGTACCATGATTACGCTCAGTTTTATCTCCACCAGGTCGATCAATATATCTAAAGATTGTTTTGATAACATGCTATAAATCCAATACTACTGGAACCGAACGATTTTATACACATTGATTTAAAGAAAAGGTTAAGATGGAGAACTTTTTTTTAAAAAACTTAGGCGATTTGGATATCGGCGAATTAATTCGCGCTAATTCCGTAGTCGTCGGCCTGGACGTTGGAGACAAAACCATTGGAATATCAGTTTCTGATCAGAGAATTAGAATAGCTACTGGAGTAAGAGTGATTGGCAGAAGCGGAATGGCCGAAAAGGACTCACAATTGCTGGCTAAATACTTGAGCTCCTACAAGGTCGGGCTGATAATTTTAGGATGGCCGGTACAAATGAACGGATTGCCGGGAGAGCAATGCATGAAAGTTCTGGATTTCATGAAAAAATTATTGATATTTTTTCCCGTAAATTATGCCAAATGGGACGAGCGATTTTCCACAAAGGTTGTTGATAAAATAATGATTCAAGCTGGATTATCCAGGAAAAAACGAGAAAAACTTATAGATAAAACGGCTGCGGCCTACATTCTTCAAGGAGCTTTGGATTTTTTTAATAAAAATTCTCTCTCGACTAATAATTTAGACTCATAATCTTCTGATCGACCTAACATTGAGACAAATCCTCAGCGAAGCCTTCAATTCTTCCAGATGAATTGCGTCATTGACTTTTATGTCCACAAGCAGATCAAAAAAATCAATGGATCTATGTTCAATTTTTATATTTGTGATGCTAGCTCCTCCTGAACTGATGATATTTGTGATAATAGCGAAACTCTCCGGCTTGTTGAAAACCACTATGCACAGTCTGGCGATAAACGCTGCGTCAGCTTCTTCGTCGTTGTCCCACTTTACATTTATGAAAGGAACCATTTTTTCTTCGACTTGATTACAGTTTACCAAATGCACTGTCATTCCTTTTCCCGGAGTCATGACGCCAATTATTTTATCTCCCAAAATCGGATAACAGCAATCGGCGAAGTGAACCACTATTCCGGGTATGAAATCCAACAGACGCACGGACTCTTCGCTTGTGCCCAACTGGATTTCTTTATCTGGAAGCAGGGCGCGAATAGCGCTCAGCGGTATGCTGCCTCGGCCAACGTCGTAGTAAAATTTATTCAACGAGTTGCAGGCAAATTTTTTATAATCCAAAAGAGATTCGTTAAAGCTAAATTTTGTCATGGCAAACACGTATTTTGTTAATTGTAACCCAAGCAGAACAAATTCAAATTTTTCCCTGGTTTTTACGAATTTTCTTATGCATGCCTTGGCTTTTCCCGTAACCACAAATTTTTCCCAAGCCGCTTCTGGATTTTGATAGAGCGAAGTTATGATGTCCACGCGATCTCCATTTCTCAGAAGCGTTTTTAGAGGGGACATTTTTCCGTTAATGCGAGCTCCGATGCATGTATTTCCGATAGCCGTGTGGATTTCATAGGCAAAATCAACGGCAGTGGCCCCTCGTGGCAAAGAAATTAAATCTCCCTCCGGCGTGAAGCAAAATATCTCCTCCTCAAACATTTCTAGCTTCGCATTGTTCATAACTTCTTCCGGATTTCCGCGACTTTGAAGCGTATTCAAGACGTCTTTTATCCATTTAAAAGATTCTTCTTTCTCGGCTACTACGTCTCCTTTTTTATACGACCAGTGTGCTGCAATGCCTTCGTCGGCAATCTTGTGCATTTCCTCAGTTCGAATTTGGATTTCCACCGGCTGTTTCGATGGGCCGATGACGACGGTGTGCAACGATCTATAGTTGTTCAATTTTGGAATGCTTATATAATCCTTAAACCTTCCCGGCACAATGCAAAAATTTGAATGAATAATTCCCAGAGCGAGGTAGCACTGCTCTACAGTTTTTACTATTACCCGAAAGGCGATTATGTCGTTGATTTGCTCCAGAGAAACATTGCGTTTTTGCATTTTTTTCCATATGGAGTAGACTTTCTTTTCTCTGCCGCTGACGTTGGCCTGAATACCTGCTTTTTCGAGCACGCGCTGCAGCTCAAGAATGGTATTTTGAATGAAATTGTTGTCCTTGCTGCGGATTTCTTCCAATCTTGTGGCTATTGCGTGATACTCGCTGGAATGAAGAGTATAAAAGGCAATATCTTCAATTTCGTCTTTTATTAAATTCATGCC
>JAISOD010000067.1 GCA_031275895.1 Holosporaceae bacterium
AGGAGTAAAAATTTGAAAATTGAATCTAATCATTCAAATAGTGTATGTTATTTGTGGGTACAAAAATGTCCGGGAAATACGGATTACTTGCATTTCCGATCTCTCCAGAAGAAATCGCCCAACATTATACGCTGAGCGAAGAAGACATCGCGCTCATCCGGCAACATCGTGGAGATCCGCAACGTTTTGGTTTTGCTGTGTTGCTTTGCGCCATGCGACACCCCGGTATCGTGCTCAATACTGGAGTGGCAGTTCCTGAGCCTGTTTTAAAATTCATCGCCAGTCAGCTTGAGATTGAGGTAGATGCCTGGTTTCAGTACGCCAAGCGTCCTTCAACACGTCGAGAACACCTCCTTGAACTGCAAAAAATCTATGACTTCAGGCTTTTTACGAGTGCCGATTATAAGACACTTCTGCCAGAATTAATAGAACTTGCCATCTTAACTGACAGAGGGATAAGTATAGGGGAAAAATTAATAGAATTTTTGTCTGACCGCAAGATTCTAGCGCCAGTCTCAAAAACAATACAATTTCTTTGCTCTGAAGCTGTCATGAAAGGCACAAAAGAACTTTATGACCGACTGCTTGTCAACTTGAGCGAAGAACACTTTGCACGTTTAGATAAATTGCTCACGCTCCGCGAAAAAAGTTCTTCAAGCGTCTTTGCATGGTTGATCGCGTCTCCGGGGAAACCAACGCCACCCCAGATTTTGAAACACCTCGAACGCCTACAATATCTCGATGAGCTTGATCTTCCAAAAGATATCGAAAAATCCATACATCAGAACCGTTTACGCAAAATAGCCCGAGAAGGGCGACAGATGACCGCGCAACATTTGCGAGATTTTGAAAAACGACGCCGCTATGCGACACTTGTCGCAGTCTGCATTGAAAGCAGAAGTTCCGTAATCGACGAATGTATTGATCTCCAGGAGCGTCATCTAAGAAAGCTTCAGCGTAGAGCAAAGCTCAAGCACGCAGAGCACTTTATCAATACCGGGAAAAGTATGAGCGACGTTGTTCTCGACTTCGCTAAAATCATGCAAGCCATTCTCAAAGCCCAACAAGACGGAACAGACATTAAGGTAGCTATCGAAAACGTAACAACATGGGAGGAACTGGCCACAGATATTGAAGCGGCAGAACGCCTTTGCAAACCCAAAAATTTCAACCCAATTGCCTACATTGATAGCAGCTATGCTAGTGTTCGAAGCTATTCTCCTCAATTTTTGGAGGCATTAAAATTAAAAGGATCTAACTCTGAAGCCGGATTGTTGGGGGCTGTAGAGCTCCTGAAAAAAATGAATGCGGAGGGGCTCCGTAAACTGCCTCCTGACGCACCTGTAGATTTTGTCTCCCAGCGCTGGCACCCGCTCGTCTTTACCGATGAGGGGTTGAATCGTCACTTTTACGAATTTTGTGTACTCACTGAGATCAAAAACGCACTTTACTCCGGCGATTTATGGATTGAGGACTCTCGCCGTTTTCGAGCGTTTGACGATCATCTCATTCCGATGGACCGTTTTGAAGAGTTGAAAAAAGCACAAAAATTACCCGTAATGGTCACAACTGACTGCGAGGAATATCTCGATACCCGTATCGCGTTTATGGAGGCCCGACTTGATTCTGTAGAGGCTCAGGCAAAAGCCAATCTATTGCCGAATGCTGTAATCACTGAGGGGGGGATCACAATCTCTCCGTTGGACAAAAATGTTCCCGCTGAAGCAGAGGTCCTGCAGGCGAAAATCGAATCAATGCTGCCTCGTATTAAAATAACAGATTTACTAATGGAGGTCGATCAATGGACAAATTTTTCCGAAGCCTTCGTTAGCCTGAAAAACGGAGAACCTGTAAAGGACCGACTTCTTCTGTACACTATTCTCTTGGCGGACGGCATCAACCTTGGGCTACGTAAAATGTCCGAAGCCTGTCCTGGCATGTCATATCCAAAGCTTTCTTGGTTGCAATCATGGTTTGTTCGTAGCGACACATACACTGCAGCCCTGGCAAAGCTTATCAACACTCAACACAACCTCCCCTTCTCCGCTTATTGGGGTGATGGAACAACTTCGTCTTCCGATGGGCAATTTTTTTCCACTACCGGTCACGCCCGAATCTCAGGTCAGATCAATATGAAATATGGCCTTAATCCAGGGAAGACACTCTACTCCTTCGTTTCAGACCAACACGGACCTTTCCACCCCATCCTTATTCATTCGCCTATTGGGGATGCACCTTATGTAATGGATGGGCTTATGCATCATGAAACTGATCTGAAGATTCGGGAACATTACACGGACACAGCCGGTTTCACTGAGCATGTCTTTGCACTGATGCATTTCATCGGTTTTCGGTTCGCGCCGCGTATCAAAAGGCTGAAAGACAACAAACTTTATGTTCCTGCTAATGGAAAGACCTACGATACGCTGAGTCCTTTGATCGCCCCCAACCGTCTAAATCTGAAGTGTATCCGGCAACAGTGGGATGCTGTTTTACGGCTTGCGGCATCTATTAAAACAGGAACAGTTACATCGTCTTTGATGTTGAGAGCGCTTGGGCGCACCCGCCTCCAAAGTTCGCTGGCCGTCGCCCTGAGGGAATTGGGACGTATTGAGAGAACGCTCTTTATGCTGGATTGGTTTCAGAGCGAGGAATTACGCCGACGGGTTCAGATCGGCCTAAACAAAGGAGAAGCACACAATTCTCTTGCACGAGCTGTATTCTTCAATCGCCTTGGAGAAATCCGGGATCGTACCTTACACGCTCAGGAGCATCGAATGAGTGGCCTAAATTTTCTAACGGCTGCAATTGTGCTTTGGAACACCGTGTACATTGAACGAGCTGTCGAAACCTTGCGCCAAAAAGGAGAGCGATTCGACGAAAATTTGCTCCAATATACATCTCCTTTGCCTTGGGAGCATATTGCCTTGACTGGAGATTACCTTTGGGAAACAAATCGGCTGCCAGAAGAAGGAAAGTACCGGCCATTAATGGAAGAAGAAATATAATTATCTGAATAATTTGTTTATATTGCCTTTTTAAAACCATTTAGGCGCAACATTTTACGCCTTAACGTACTTTATTTTCCGTTTCGTGAGCTGACCCCTAAAATCGGTCATTTCGTATCCGTGAGTGAAGCCTTAATATATTTATACAAAGTGGGTCTGGATATCCCCATCATTGCACATATTTTGTTTGCGCTGTGTTTTTTCTCGTTATAGAGAGCTACTGCCAATGCTCGTTTATCTCCGTTGAGAGCTTTGGGTCTGCCCCCTTTTCTTCCTCTGGCACGAGCAGCTGTAAGACCTGCCTGTGATCGTTCCCTGATGAGGTTTCTCTCAAATTCAGCAAGTGCGCCAAAAATATGGAATATCAATTTTCCTGAAGTGGACGAAGTATCGATCATTTCGTGAAGGCTTTTGAGAGCTATCTTTTTTGATTCCAGCAGAGCAACCATTTCGATTAGATCTTTCAGGGAGCGGCTCAAGCGATCCAAACGCCATACCACCAGTGTATCACCAGATCGGGTATATTGTAAAGCTTCTCGAAAACCGATACGCTCGGCAGTTGCTCCGCTTAAACGATCTTCAAAGATATGCTCACATCCAACCTGGAGAAGCGCATCTTGCTGTAATTGTAAATTTGGGTCATCCGTAGAAACACGAGCATAACCTACAAGCAATTTTAACACCTACCTGTTAATAAACACGTCCCTTGAGAAAATATCTTAACACAGATTTCTTTATTGAGTATATTAACAGCAATTTGGTCGATTTAATAGAGGAAATAGGCAATGTAAAAAGAGTAAATAAAACCCTCGTTTTCTTTACAGCATCTCTGGCTTTTGACTTTAAAAACAGGATTGGTCGAAGATTTCATGATAACAAATTGCTATTACAGCCTTCGTGATATAATGGCCCTTGGTGACACGAATGTTGGTTCTACCCCTAATTATTTGCTACTACTGCGCTTTTGTTACATAACCTCAATATAGGTCCGCTTATTGCAACTTTTTGGCCACCTATACACGATATGAAATCCGACCATTACCTAACCAATTTTTGCGAATCGGATTTTTGGTTCCGTTAGGTCATAAACCCCATACTCTTCTCGCAACACCTACCATCCTGCCATTCGCGCACAGTAGACTACATCGCCACTGTAGACCTTAATCTGTTGATATTGAATCAACTTATGGTTTTTTCATAAAGTCTTTTGGCGATCAACAAATTTGACCCACTACCCAAATCTCGCCGCCCACGCTGTCAATTTTCATCCGTCGTATTCACTTGCGTGAGCCTGGAGGTTTTTAAAACATGCTCTAACAAATCCTTACGCCTTATGTGCGACAATAAACAAATATTCACCATGAGAATTTTCGTACAATTGCTTTATTTTATTTATTTTGCCTGTTTTTATATCATTAGCTAATTTATTTACTCCTTCATTAATTTCGTTTTTGTTTACACTGTTTGCAAATGAAGAAATTCCTGCTCTAATTACAGGATCAAGGTACAGTTCTGGCCTATTTTTACCAGAATATAAAAATAAATCGTTCAAATCATCACGTACATCATATTTTTCATGAATGGTTGAATAAAAACCTGCATTATAAAGTTCGTTAATTATATCATTAAATTTAGGCATTTGTTTCGATGATTCGCTTAATGTTTTAGGAAAGTATTCGTTTAACCAATAATACTCCATTTGTTCTTTCGTTGATGTAAATATTACAAATCTTCCAGATTTTAAGGTTCTATATGCTTCATTGAAAGCTGAAGCCATTGAGCTAAAATGATGTATGGCTAAAGTGCAAATGATACCATCAAAAAAACAGCTCTCGAAAGGAAGGCTCTCAGCGTTAGTAATCGCCCATGAGATTTTGCTATTTTTCTTCCTTGCTTTTTTTATCATAGCAACAGATTCATCAATACCGTACATATCTAATCCTCTCTTAGCTAATGCAATTGCGTAATTTCCACTACCACAGGCAATATCAAGGCATTTCTCTCCTTCACTGAGATTCAAATGGGATATTAATCGACTCACTATATATTGGTCAGCCTTTCTAGTGTTGTCATAACCGTCGCCAATTTTATTGTACAAGATCATTGATTTCCCTCTTTTCATCATCACCTTACGGCATCTAAAAAAATGAGAATTTGAGATCTGTATTAAAAACCAACGATTTTCGATGACAGTAGTTTAGCTTGGAGGAGGGGGTATAATATTTATGATATTATAAACAGAATTATCCAAAATTTGCTCAAAATGAGCCTTTATTTCGAATAAACACCGCCAATTTTCTATTGTCAAAGGGCTTACACCATATCTCATTGCTATATCTACCATTCTTTCTTCTAGTAAGCAGTATCGTGATTCAAATGCTAAGTGGTCGCAAAGTTGTATCAGTTTATCATAATCAGTATATTCAATACTCTGGATATATTTCCATATAAAATCATATTCATTTTGTTTGAACTTTTCACAGTGAAAAACATCACCTATGTCGTTTTTATATGGGAATGAATGAGTTACACATATCCTTGCAACATCATCATACCCTAACCGAGTCAAGGCCTCATATCCTGATAGCACGTGTTTTATTCTAGTTTGTTCTTTACTGCGTCCATAGTCATGTAATAGCCCGTAAACATAAGCAGTTTCTTTATCTAATGTCGGATGATTTGAAGCGATTTGTTCAGCTGCTTTTGCAACATTTTGCGAATGTTTTATCCATCTTCCAGACTTTTCTTTCGTGGCCGCTTCGAATAATTCAAGAGCTTTATTCCTTGATAGAGTTTTCATGAAATTTTCTCCTTAATTTTTAACCGTTTTTATGCGAGTCCAGTAAAGTAAAGGGCCATTTTCTTGAGTCGCAATTACTGCTGTCAACTTAAGCGATTTTCGCATATTTTCTACGAGAAATATATGAGTAATATAGAAGCTTTACGAGCACGCTCACAAACAGGTATCCTCTATTTCCTCCTTAAGTTGACAGCAGTGGAGTCGCAATACTAAAGCCGATTACCGGCTACTCATTACTCTTTACCGCCGTGGAGTCTTATCACACTAAATGATAGCTTCTTGTACCATCATTCTTCATGAGTTACCAATCCTCTTTTCCTGTTATACTTGTCTAATAATCTTACCTTGTCATTAAGAAAAGGAGGAGAAAATAATTCTAGGATTTCTAAGTTTTTTTTTGAATTGTTTATAAGTGAGTGTTTGGTTTGAGGAGTTGAAAAAGAAAAATTACCTTGTTCAATCTCTGATTTCGTATCCTCTAATATCAATGTTAATCTTCCTTCTTTTACAAGGAAAAATTCTTTCTTTATATTGTGGTAATGTAGACTACATGATTGATCAGGCAAAAATTGCGCACATGAAATTCCATAGTTTTCCTCAAGAAGGATAATGCAGTTTCCTCCATAGGGTTTATTTAAATATCGAATAGCTTTTTTTTGAATTTCAGTAAATGGCAAACAATAATAACTTAAAAATTTATTAATTATGGCTTCG
>JAISOD010000019.1 GCA_031275895.1 Holosporaceae bacterium
CGTAGGTACAGTATACTCTCCAAAGATATATTTTTCCCACCTAAGGGAATTAAAATAATGAAACGGTATTCCGGAATCGTCCTGGAGCAGCAACCTTGTGTTGGATAGGATAAAATCCCTTATTTGGGAGAAAGCCGAATCATGCATGGCATAGGACGCGCTTTTTACCAATGTTACAACCGGCGCGCGTTCCAGAAATTTTTTTAGACAAATTACCCTGCCATCGCGCGAATTTTGCAGATCGGCCTTTACGTAGTATACAGTTCTTAGAATGCTTTCGCCCGCCTTGTTAAAGATTATTTTGATACAACGCAGAGCGTTGCTTTCATTAGCGACTTCAAGGCCGCCGGCATTTATGGATATGTTTTCAACGGAATTTATGTCGAACCCCAACCTTGCCAATTCAAGAAGAATCAAGCATAGCCCGCCCTTAGTGTTTTTATGAGAAAGCTGCGTAATCATATCGTATGTAACGAAAAAACCATGGTGAAGGAAGTAGGAAATCGCTCCCTCCACCGACGCCAACAACGACGCGCTCCTGACTTCATTTTTTATGCTATCGAAATTTCCAATGGGCTCCAAACCGACCAATACATAACTCTGAGCCGTAGGGAAAAATCTGACGGCATAAGCTATATCCGGACCTCCAAATGGATAAAACACCACTTTCACATCTCCGACAAACGGCGTTACATGCTCTTCTGCCCATCCGGATATTGGAGAAAGACTCGCCTTCATCAAAGAATCCCACTCCTCGGCGATAAATTTTGCGTAATTGATAGCGGATGGATCGTTTAAACGATCGTCCGGAACGTGAAGGCCAGCCAGTTGCTTCGCGACCTGATCGTACGCATTTTTTGCCGTTGCCGTTGCATTTGTCTTCGTCGACGAAGCTACATCGTCTTTTTCCTGTAGAATGGAGGATGGAATTCGGAAAAAATGATAATCACTCCCATCAGAATTACCTGAATCCTTGCCATTCGACGGAGCGGAACTACTAGAAGCTTCGGAACGATCAGCACTTTGTTTGCCTGCGCCGCAGCCGCCCATCTGCAAACAGCAGCAAATCAGCGCAAGTAAAAATCTCCACACAAAGGCCGTCATAAAATAGCACTACCAAATACTAAGCAACTCGCGATGACGGATTATAGAGGCGCTGATTCTTTTTTGCAATCTCAAATATTTGCTTGTGGTTGAGAAGAAAAAGCTTTATCCTTCAGTATAATTTTGTGGGAATAGTTTGCAATGTTTTTATCTTTACATGGATTAATTTCGTCTGATATGGGCATAGATCTGGGCACTGCCAACACATTGGTCTATGTGAAAAACAAAGGCATTGTGTTAAACGAGCCATCGGTTGTCGCTTTGGCTGACAGCGGCGGGAAGAAATGCATTCTCGCAGTGGGAGAAGAGGCGAAATTAATGGTGGGAAGAACTCCTGGGAACATAACAGCCGTTAGACCGCTGAAGGACGGCGTTATCGCCGACTTTGACGTAGCGGAGGAAATGATTAAGTATTTCATTCGCAAAGTGCACAACAGAAAAAGTTTTGTCAGTCCTCAGATAATGATCTGCATTCCGCGAGGAGCGACCGCCGTAGAAAGGCGCGCCATCCAGGAATCGGCAGAGTGCGCCGGCGCAAGAAAAGTGTTTCTTATTGAAGAACCAATGGCCGCCGCCATAGGCGCTGGATTGCCGGTAACGGAACCGACCGGCTCCATGGTTGTAGATATTGGCGGAGGAACGACGGAAGTAGCGGTTTTATCGCTGGGCGGTATAGTGTACGGCAACTCCGTTAGGGTTGGCGGAGACAGAATGGACGAAGCCATAATCAGTTACATAAGAAAATGCCATAACCTGCTCGTGGGAGATACAACGGCTGAAAAGATAAAAAAAGAAATCGGAGCCGCCATGACGCCGGAAAAAGGATCTGGGCGATTCATGCCAATCAAGGGGCGCGATCTTGCCAATGGCGTACCAAAAGAGATAAAGGTTACGGAAGCACAAATAGTAGAAAGCTTAACCGAGCCGGTGGCAGCCGTAGTGGAAGCAGTTAAATTCGCCCTCGAAAATACTCCGCCTGAATTGTCTGCCGATATAGTCGATAAAGGGATTGTGATGACCGGAGGAGGATCTTTGCTCTTCAGATTAGACGAACTGATTAGAGAAAAAACCGGACTGCCTGTTTCCGTTGCGGAAGATCCGCTATCCTGCGTGGCCCTTGGCACAGGAAAAGCGCTGGAGGGACTGCATACAATGAAAACGGTCCTGCTGCATACCTCCTAACGTAAAATGCGCGGAAACAATCTAAAAATAAAAGCAAGGAATAAATCGTTCAGTCTTTTTAGGCGCTTCAGAAAAAGGAAAATTTTTCGTAATGCATTGATTTGCATCGGAATATTGGTACTTGGGCACAATGCGGCAGCGCAGAAGCAAATTAATCGACTTAAAACGCATGCTACTTCGTTGCACGTTGCTGCCTATGTGATAATTGAAAAAACCAAAGAGACTTTCTCCAATCTTCATTATTTTCTATTTAAAAATGTTGATAAAATTCTATTCGACCTTCACTCTGAAAATTTGAAATTGCGTTTGGCCCTAAAAAAGCTAAAAAATCTAAAATTGGAAAATGAAAATCTGCGTAGAATTTTAGCATTAAAGCAAACTGAAGAATCTCCCATGACCGTTGCGAAGGTTGTCGCGATTTTCTCCAACGACTTCGCCAGATCGGTTACGCTTGATTCAGGCATATCCAAAAACATAGCGCTTAATGATATCGTACTGAACGACGTCGGGCTGGTTGGGCGTATAATCGAGGTTGCAGACGATTGGAGCCGCGCACTACTAATAACAGACGTTAATTCTATTATACCGGTGAAAATCAACGGCGTTAACGCGATGCTAGGCGGCACGAACTCGAGTAAATTGCAGATTGCCATGGTTCAGGAGGACGTTACGTTCCGTGACGGCGATATTGTTGAAACATCTGGTTATGGGAATGTGTTTGCGGAAAAAATTCCAGTTGGGAAAATAAAGATGGAAGGCCAAAAAGTATCTGTAATTCCGTCTGTAGATTTCAATTCTCTAAAATACGTCGCCGTAACCAAAAGCAACGCGCAGCCACTGGCAAATCAGGTAGAAAAATAAAGCAAAAATGCTATGATAGACGCATGTTAAAACAACTGAAAATTCCCGTATCCATACTTATTTCCTTCGCGGCGCTATCTTTTTTGCACTGCGATTTTGCCGTCTGCGCACTTTATTGTTTAATTTTCATTTCGGAAGTTCGATCCAAAAAATATATCGATTTTGCTACAGTTTTTTTCATATCAGTATTTTTTGACGCCTATACGTCCAGATTTACCGGCATATCTGCCATTCCGCTAACGATTTTTTTTATTGCCTCCAATCAGCTAAGGCCCGTTTTAGCAAACGCGCAGGCAATTATTCAAATATATTGTTTCTCAGCGTTATTGTGTATTTGCAAGTTTTTTCATTCTGTTATCATCTTTCTATTGACAATGAATCTAAATCTAATAGATCACATATTCCAAATACTTTTGGCGACTTCAATCTTAAGCGTTTTCTACATTGGAGAGATCATTTTCTTGAAAGCGAAAAATTGGCATGTCGGCTAGCGAGAAAGCTCAGAAAGACTGCAAAACTAGGGCTAAAATCATTATCTATTTGGTAATTATCTTGAGTCTGACGTTGTTGGCTAAGCTATACATGCTGCAAATTCACTCTTTCAAGAAATACGCCCTAATGTCGGACAAGAATAGGATAAGACTATCTCCGGTTTTACCGAAGCGCGGGCGCATCATTACGTCTGACGGGAAAATCGTAGCCAGCAGCGCGCACAAATACAGACTAATTATGGACTATTGCAGCGATAAAGTTTTTGAAAAAAATCTAAATCTCTTGGGAAAATGCCTAACGCTTTCCGATCAGGAAAAACAGCGCATTATTCGCGCGAGAAAAAGTGCGCGGCCGCACATGTCTTTCGTAATTAAGGATGAGTTATCCTGGGAAGAATACGCCGGCGTTTCCATGGACTTGTTTAAGTTTAGCAACTTATCTTTAGAAACCGCCTACGCCAGAAATTATGCTATGCCTTTAGAATTTAGTCACGTAATAGGCTATGTCGGCAAGAGCGACGATGCTGTTCAGATATTAACCGGCAAAACCGGCGTCGAAGCTTTTCTAAACGACCAATTGATTGGAAAAATTGGCAATCTTCAAACGGAGGTAAACGCACTGGCCAAAAAAGTGAGGGTTACTGATTTTGTAGAGCCGGAGAATGGAGCAGACATCGTATTAACGCTAGATTCAGAAATTCAAAAATATGTTTACGACGTAATCTCTGAAGAAAGAGCCGGCGCCTGCGTCGTGCTAGATATTTTAGAAGGAGAGATTATTGCCATGGCGTCGGCGCCAGGATTTGACGCTAACTTGGTTTCCAATAAAATGACCTACAATCAATGGAAAGACGTGGCTGCCAATCAACTTTTCCCGCTGATTAATCGCGCGGCCGTGTGCGTTTATCCTCCCGGATCAGTTTTTAAAATAGTAGTGGCTTTTGCCGCTCTTAGCGAAGGGGTGATTACGCCTTGGAACCGTATCTTTTGCTCCGGCGGAGTGAAACAGGACGATCGCGTGTTTCACTGCTGGAATAGAGGGGGACACGGCTATCTGGACGTATGCGGCGCCCTAAGCTGGTCGTGCGATTGCTTCTTTTTTGAAGTTGCAAGACGCTTAGGCGTTGAAAAAATTATCAAATATGCGAAAAAATTTGGATTCGGCTCTAAAATCGGAATAGAATTACCCAACGAAAGCGCCGGGCTTCTGCCAACCAAAAGTTGGAAATTTTCGAGGCATGGAACTAGCTGGAAACCGTACGAAACCATGATAGTTGGCATAGGTCAGGGCGCTCTTTTATCGACTTTACTCCAGGCTGCCGTCATGATGGGAAAAATTTATACCAACGATTACAATTTCGCGCCCACCATGATTAAAGGCAAAAAAAAGGAACGAGGCTTGGCTCCAATCGATCAAAAACCATTGGAAATCATAAAGAAAGCACTGCGTCAGGTTTGTCTCTACGGAACGGCGTCTAGATCCTGCAACGCCGAGTATGGAATTTCTGGAAAAACCGGATCTTCGCAGGTCAGAAAAATGAAGACCGAAGAAGCCGGCGTTAATCAGAAAAAATTTGACTGGAAATTCCGAGATCACGCTTTTTTCGTTGGATGCGCTCCGTACAATGCTCCCAGGTATGTGGTGGCCGTCCTTGTCGAACATGGAGGAGGCGGCGGCGCCGTAGCAGCTCCCATTGCCCGCAAGGTATTCGATAAACTCATGGAAAGGCAAAAATGAAAATTATCAATCTGAAGTCGCGCTTTTTTTTCATCAATGAATTTGGCATATTATTTTTCATCATATTTTCGCTGCTAGTAGTAAGTTTTCTCGGACAATACAGCGCGTTTAACGGAGAGTTCGACGGATTTGTGCAGAAACACCTGATACGAATCGTAGCCGGCCTGATCATAATGCTGCTTGTGTATCTAATCGGCCTCAAAATTTGGAATAATTTTGCCTATGTATTCTATGCCTTTACCTTTGTATCCTTGGTTGTTGTCGGCCTATTGGGAAGCGTAAAATTGGGAGCGCGGCGTTGGATCGATTTTAATTTTTTTACCTTTCAACCATCGGAATTAATGAAATTGGCCCTGATATTAGCGCTGGCAAGATATTACTCCCTTCTCTCTCCTCTCGAGACAAGGGAGCTTAAAAATCACGCTTGTCCGTTTATCTTGACGCTGTTGCCGTCGATGCTGGTTCTGAAGCAGCCGGACTTAGGAACTGCCGGCATACTATTTTGCGTCGGGATTTGCATGATATTTCTATCGGGCTTTCCATTTAAGACATTTGGAGTGCTAATCGCCGCCGGATTGTCGCTTTGCCCTTTTAGTTGGTTTTTTCTATACGATTACCAGAAGAAACGCATACTAAGCTTCCTGAATCCTGATAGCGACCCGCTAGGAGCCGGCTACCACATTCTGCAGTCCAAAATTGCCATAGGATCCGGTCATATATTAGGAAGAGGTTTTCTCCAAGGCACTCAGAGCAAGCTAAATTTTTTGCCGGAAAAGAACACGGATTTCATATTTACAACAATAGCGGAAGAAATTGGCTTTCTAGGGGCGTCTTTAATCATACTACTGTTTTGCGCGCTTACCATTTATTTCTTTTGGGTTGCGTCTGAAACTAGAAGGTCGTTTCCGTGGTTGCTGTGCCATGGATTGGGCGTGCTGCTGTTTCTTCATGTTTTTGTGAACATTGCCATGGTAACTGGAATCATTCCAGCCGTCGGCATACCTTTGCCATTTTTATCCTACGGCGGCAGTTCGCTGATTACATTCATGATCAGCTGCGGATTAATCATGTCAGCTCTATCTCGCAAAAAACAGCGCATCGGCGTATAAAAATCGGCAATTCCGCAAAAGATTGGCGCATGCGTCTTGCAAATAACGGAGAAATACTCTAATAATTCGGTTGCGTGCAGAAAAAGGATTAGATCGTGCTTGCGGTTATGAAAACTGGCGGAAGGCAGTATAAGGTCAGCGAGGGAGACTTCATCTCCGTAGAGAAGATTAGCTGCGAAGTCGGAGAAAAAGTTGAGTTTCCAGACGTTTTGATGATAGAGAGCGATGGAAAGATAAAGCTCGGAACGCCGCTCGTTGCCGGAGCCATAGTGACGGCCAGCGTTGTGGATCAAAAGAGGTGCAAAACTGTGCTGATTTTTAAGAAAAGTCGTCGCAAGAATTATCGCAGAAAAAATGGTCATCGCCAGCCGATTACCATTCTAAAAGTAGAAAATATTAAGCATTAGGAGGACGAAATGGCAACTAAAAAAGCCGGCGGCAGTTCCAGAAATGGTCGCGATTCCGAGAGTAAACGGTTGGGCGTGAAACGCTTTGGCGGGCAGTTCGTGCTGGCGGGCAGCATCATCGTTAGGCAGCGCGGTACGAAAATTCACCCGGGCTGTAATGTTGGTTTGGGACGCGATCATACGCTGTTCGCCATGGCGACCGGCTCCGTCAAATTCCTAAAAAACTCCAGAGGCAGAAGCGTAGTATCCGTTGTAGCAAGCAAGTAATGCCGCTTGTAATCCTGTATATTTGTTGTAAAATCTAGTCCTAGAAGTGTTATGAGGTTTTAAAATGGACAGGTTATCGTTATTTAGTAGCCCGTTGTTTTTGGGATTTGATCATTTTGAGCGACTAGTGGATTCGCTTTCTAAGGCTCAGGAAGATTCATATCCTCCATATAATATTGAACAAATAGGCGAGTGCGGTTTTCGCATCACTCTGGCGTTAGCTGGTTTTAAGAAGGAAAATATTAAAATATCGCAGGAAAACAATCAGCTAACCATTAAGGGAAAGCAAGAAACCGATCCCAACGCCGTGTATGTTTACAGGGGCATAGCAAGTCGTCAATTTGCCAAAACTTTCGTGCTTGCAGACGGAGTGGAGGTCAAAAGCGCCGACTTCGACAACGGTTTGCTGCACTTGAATCTTTTGCGCAAAAGAAACGAGGGGAACGTTCGCACAATAGAAATAGATTCGCCAATGTCGATTACGGAAAGCAAACAGATAGAGAGCTGCAGATCGTCCGTCAAGACGCAAGAATTGTGAATGCGCGTGTGAAAAAGCTTTTCTGTCTTTTGCTTTTCTTGACCTCCTGTTCGCATAATGGCTCCAGCCGTGACTACAGCGACGTAAAAACCGGCGTGTTTTTGGATTACGCCGCGTCGTATCGTGTCAATGACCTTTCTCTTGCAGAGTTCGAGAAAGTGAGCAGAATGGACGGGAATTCGTCCGGCGTCAATCCTCATGCAAAAGCTCTAAAAAACATAGAAGAAAACGCCTCGAGGATCATAGCTGCCAAGATTGGAGCTAAACCGGAGCAAATTTTATTCACGAGCTCGGCTACTATCTCCAATAATATAGCGATTCTTGGCGTTGCCTACAAAAATCCAGGCTGTCATTTTATTAGTTCTAAAATAGAGCATAAAAGCGTGCTTAATATTTTTAAACACCTGGAAAATAATGGATATTCCGTAACATATCTGGACGTTGATCGCTATGGCGATATAAATTTGGATCAGCTACGAAAAAGTATTCGACCAAACACAAAACTAATTTCCATCCAAACTTTAAACAGCGAAATAGGCGCGATCCAAAACATAAACGCCATTGGACAAATAGCCAAGGACAGCGGAGTTCTTTTTCATTCTGACGGAGCTCAAGCCTTTTGTAAGTACGATATAGACGTGAATGAGGCAAATTTAGATTTTTTCACAATATCTGGCCATAAAATCGGAGCGCCAAAAGGAGTTGCCGCCCTATATGTTCGTGATCGTAGCAAGATACAGCCTATATTTTTTGGATCCGGAGACGATTTATTTCCAGGGACTAAATCCACTGCGCTAATGGCTGCATTTGCTGCCGCAGTAGGAAATTTCCGTTTTGATAGGGCTAAAATTGACGATAATTTTCACCTGTTGATTTCTAAGCTTCTGGCCATAGACGATATTTACATTAATTCTACACGTCCGTCGCACATAATCTCTGTTTCCATTGGAGGCGTACTGCTTAAGGACGTGCTTGAACGCATGAGCGAGTACTCGTTTTCCGCCGGCTGCTCCTGCATAGGCCAAGGTCAATCCAACGTAATTTTAGCCATTGATCCAGAAAAGAAATTGCCCTCCTGCACCATAAGAATCAGTTTTTCGGACGCCATTGATTCAAACAGCTTGGCTGATTTTGCAGAAAAATTAAAAACAACCGTAGAGCAGCTCCGCCAGGAAAAAGATATTTCGCCAGCCTGCTCCGTGGACAAGCAGAAGCAGAATTCTTTGAATCAACGCCTGCAAGAGATACAAAAATTACTGAAGCAAGAACCAAAATAGTAGGGGCGCCGTCCCACAACACGCACTCGTTCTCTAAGTACAGCCATTTTGGATTTTAGATAAACCACATCATGTTCAGGTGTTGAATGCTCAATGCCTAACAGAAATGCAGTATGGCTAAGCACTTTCCTAAAAACGAGCAGATCAATTTGTTCCTGAATCTAATAACGCGAACTATGGATTAGAATTTATACCAAGTTCAGATATTGATTTCCCATACCGGGCCTTGTAACAATTGCGGACCAGCAGGTTCAACAAGCGCCATGAGTAATTTAAAACCGAACTTGG
>JAISOD010000035.1 GCA_031275895.1 Holosporaceae bacterium
ATCCTATTGAACACTTTTGGGATTGGTTGAAAAATAAGATCAGAGATACAGCTCGCCTATACGATACACTGGAACTTGCCACTATGGCCGCAGTAAACGCCAAGTGAAAATGCTATATAATTTAGCGCTTTATTATATGACAGGAGAGAAGGAGAAGATTGAAGAGAATAGAAATGTATTAGAGATAATAGCAGGAGAAGGGGTACCTCTCTTACCAGAGCCGAAAGTGGAAGAGCAGGCGAAAGAACAGGTATCTGCATAAATGGCGTTTAAATTAGGTCTGCGTTTAGGAAATTGGCGCGAGATTCTCCCCCCACGCATGCGATTTTTCATGCCTCCAGCATGTCTTTCTAGGCCTTCTGGATAGATTCGCTTGATTTGCAGTCGCTTTAAAACTGGCTAAAAAGAAAATTTTCTTTTTTTAGCTAGTCCTTTTTTAACTGTTTCTTTTTCAAAAAATTGATTCTGGAAACTACCTTTCCGTTCGGCAGAAGCCCATATCATCTCTAAAAAAGAGAGTGGCGATTACTTCACTTATAGCATTTTCACTTTGCTTTTGCCATTTTACATTTCACGAAAACTCACGTAAATTAGCGAATCGCTATGGTAAATCCGAAGTGAAAACGCTATACAATTTAATGTCTGTTACAATTTTCTAGAATCTAGACGATGCTACGAGGCGGACGGGAAGATTGCAGCGTTGATGAAATGGAGCCATTTTTGGAGCCATATTTTAAAAAATCAAAAATTGCGACGCTGAAATATGAGGGAAAATTGTCTTCAGCTTTGCAGTCGCTCTGCCATTCGAACTATTCCGAACTTTAAATACCTGGCTCCGGTAAAGACAGTCATGACAACGGCCAACCAAAGAAACGCTATGCCGGCATTCTTTAGCGAGATAATGTCCGGAAACATCGCTGAACAAAGTAAACAGGAAATGGAGCCCATCTGCATAGCGGTTTTCCACTTGGCGTATTTAGTCACCGGCACACGCATCTGCATTTCCGACATAAATTCCCGAAGGCCTGAAACGATAATTTCTCTCGCTAATATTATTGCAGCTCCTATTAAATGTACCCCGGAAATTAATCCGCTTCCCGACAGCATCAATAGAGTAGTCGAAACCAGCAATTTGTCTGCAACGGGATCTAAAAAACGCCCGAACGGAGAAACTTGCTCCCACTCTCGCGCCAAATATCCGTCAAAAAAATCCGTAATGCAGGCGATCACAAAGAGAAGCGTTGCGGTAAGATGAGCCCAAAAACCCTCCACATAAAAGCACCAGACGATAAAAGGAATTGAAAAAATTCTTGATAGAGTTAATAAATTAGGAAGCACCATAACACTCTGCAGTATACATTGTTAATCGCATGATAAAACAAGAGAAATAAAAAGACTATAGCGATTGTTTTTTAGTTTTAACGCAATTTTAACAACATTACTTTTATACTGTGCCGTTGTTGGCGATAGTTTTAGTATTGAAGATCTGCTATATTTCGCCGTTAGTTGGAGGATTCGCGTGGTAAAAAAAATGTGGTTTTGCTTGTCTATGATTATTGTCGGATCGCTGGAAGCTGCCGATTATGAATGTAAGAATGAGTTTAACGACGACGAGCTACTAAACGAAACAATCACAAAACGTCTTAGAGAAGCTGGTATAGACGCGAATTTATGTTTTTGCGGTAGTTTGGATTTCAGCGCTATGTTCATCAATCAAACGGAAAAAAAAGATAAAGATGGCGCAGTTGCTTCTCTACAGGGCGACATAAATTTGAAATATCTGCAAAAATACGACGGCTATGGCTTTGGTTGCGAGATAGGAGCAAAGACCAGATCCGGCGTCGTAAAATCTGGGCAAGCCGTATTGGATTCGTCTTTCTTGTTTATGGAATCTGATCAGATAGGCTCTGTTAAGCTTGGCTACACTAACACTGCGGCAGATAAATTTAGCATTTGCGGCGATAAGGTTTTGGTGGGATATCAGGGAGCCGGCAGCGGAAATCTCCATTGCTTCTACAACGCCTCGTCTGGATCAATTGTTGGCGCCGGTTTTGTGTTTGACGACGACAAAGCGGCAAAAATTTCTTGGCTATCTCCTATAATATCCGGATTTTCGGTCGGACTATCATTTACTCCTGATAGTCGCGACGCGAATTTGTTTAAAACGGAGCACGATGAAGAAATTCATGACCTGTGCGGAAAAGAAAATTTCGCTAATTCGTCGGCCTATTCCAAAAATATCATCACCGGAGGTATAGCCTACGAGTGGGGTGCGCCAGACGGTCTCAATGCAAAATTTTCCGTCGGCGGGTGGTTTGGAAAAGGCAAGCCAGGCTGTCGTAACAGCGGCAGCATAGCGGTGCGCAACGTCCACGCCTACAACGTCGGAGCCCTTTTGGGATACAAGGACTTCAAGGTATCTCTTGGATATACTGACAACGGCAAATCTCTGCTGTCTACCAAGTATGCTGGCCAGGAAACGACTGCTTTCGATCCGCATAGAGCATATGTGATCAGCGATCCAGATGTGGGCATTAAAGAGGACGCCGACTCAGGCAAAATATACTCCATCGGCGCCGCCTATGCTTTCGATAAGCTGATTGTTTCGGCCGGATATTTTAGATCAGAGGTTAAATTTTCCGGCAACGAGAAAGCTAAAGCCGATATAATTACCCTTGCGACTCAATATGAATTTAGTAAGGTGCTCAGTTTGTACCTAGAGTACGACAACATCAATACCTCTACCTGCGACAGAGCCATGGCCTATGCTGTCGCATGCGAACAATCGGTAGTGGGCAAAAACAGAGCCAATGCTGTAATATTAGGCATAAAATTTAATTTTTAGATTACTTCCGAGAACGTGTAATATAGTTACCGATGTATTCGGAGAAAAATCATGCTAATTGTGTTTCCAGGCCAAGGAGCTCAGGGCGTCGGAATGGGAAAGGACATATACGACGCTTTTCCGTGCGCTCGCGATGTTTTCCATGAGGTAGACGAAGCAATTTCCCAAAAATTATCTGATTTAATTTTCCATGGAACCGAAGAAGAGCTAAAAATGACTCAAAACGCTCAGCCTGCGCTGATGGCAGTAAGTATGGCTTTGGTCCGCGTTCTGGAAAAGGAATTTAATTATGAAGTGGGCTCAAAGGCTAGTTTTTTTGCAGGACATTCTTTGGGAGAATATTCTGCTCTGTGCGCTGCCGGAGTATTTGCTCTCCAAGACGCCGCCAAAATCCTGAAAATTCGCGGAAATGCAATGGCTAACGCCTATCCGAAAGGAGGAGCAATGGCCGCCGTCATTGGATTAAGTTTAGAAATAATGGAAAATATCGTCTCCGAGTGCTCGAGCAATCAAGAAATTGCTCAAATAGCCAATGATAATTCAGTGGGACAGATTGTGATCAGCGGATCGATAACTGCCGTTGAAAAAATCATGGAAAAATCATTATCGTTGAATGCCAAAATGGTGAAATTACTAGAAGTAAGCGGGCCGTTTCACAGTAAATTAATGGAAAAAGCCATTGATCCTATGATGATTGCGCTAGAAGAAATAGATTTTCAAAAACCGGCCAAGCCCATCATCTCCAACGTTACGGCGAAGGCAGAAACAGGCGATTTCAAGCGATTACTCCTGCAACAACTTACAGAAAGACTTAGATGGAGAGAGAGCCTGCTGTTCGCCGACGCAAATTCAGTCTCCCATTGTTTGGAAATCGGAGCCGGAAAAGTTCTGACCGGACTGGCTAAAAGAACAGTCCCTAGCTGGAAACTGACCAATATTAATTCTCTAGAATCGTTGGAGAATTTTGTTAAAAGTTACCTTTGAGCGACGCCGCGCATATCAGTCAAAAATTTTCGAAAATGCATTGGAATTTCGGCAGTGATTTCCACTCCAAGTTCCTGTATGCACAACTTGCTGGCGTGCAGGAATAATTCTTTATGCGTCGGCTGAGGATTATATTTTTTATCCCCCAAAATAGGCGCCTTTAGGACGTCCGCGCAGTGTGCTCGCAACTGATGTTTTCGCCCCGTAAATGGATTCAACTCCAACAATGTGTAACATCCCATTAACTCCAGCGAGCTATATTTTGTGACGGCCAATTGTCCTTCATTTGAAACATGCATTTTCTCTTCATTGCCGCGAAAGGATTTTTTCAGAAAATTCTCGATTAGGCCGCTGCCACTTATTTCCCCATCGACAATTGCAAGATAGGTTTTATGAATCTTTCCTTCGCGGAATAATTTGGTAAGTTTCCGAGCTGATTTTTGGTTTTTCGCGATTAATAGGAGGCCGGAAGTATCTCTGTCTAGGCGATGCACAAGGCGACATTCGCAGCTCGAATACGATTTTATCAAAGTATCCACGCACATGGAAATTTTGACTCCGGACTGGACCGCCAATCCAGTCGGTTTATTTAGAGCGAAGAAATCTTCATTTTCGAATACAATCATGCGCTGCAGCCGGCGAAAAAGTTTTTCGTTCCGCCTTGGTTCTTGCTGCTTTTTCTCCGATAGATCGGCAAAAATTTCCAGAATATCCCCGGTGCGAAGTCTATCAGCGGCTGAAATTTTTTTGCGATTACATTTCACGTCTCTTTGACGAAACAATTTCTGCACATGGGCGTAACCTGCGTCGCGGAAGAGACTTCTTATTATTCTATCGGCGCGGCAATTATCTTCGTCTGCGGTAATCACGTGCTTCATCTTGATTAAATTGCGTTGCGCATACATTCCAGCGCTTCTGAAATCCGCGATTTTTCTGTTCCGCCTCCATGAGCCAGAGCGATATTTCCGCCTCCGCTCCCGTTCAAAGGCCCAAGACCAATCTTCAGAATTTCTCCGGCCTTATATCTATTTTGCAAGTCCTTTCCAACGCTCACCAGGAGCGAAACCTTATCTTCGCTCTGATTTAGAATAATAACTATGCCAGAAGGACTCTGCGATCTAACGGCGTCGTTAAGCGAACGCAGCTCTTCAGTGTTGAAATTTGAAGTCATCAAGGAATAAATATTTACGTCGTTCTTCCTGGTCGTTTGCATTTTTTCCAGCGCAGATTTTTGCTTATATACCGCAACTTCCTGATTTTTTTGCTTTAATTTCAGCAGAACATCGTCAATTTTTGGCGCTATTTCGGATTTGGCGCACTTTAATTTTTCCGATAGCTGGTCCAGCAATTTTTCGATTTCTTCGAAATATTCCAGCGCTTTTTTTTCGGTTATGGCTTCGATTCTCCTGATTCCCGACCCAATACTGGCTTCCGATAATATTTTAAATATTCCGATTTTTCCCGTCGACGATACGTGCGTTCCGCCGCATAGCTCAAACGATTCGCCGCCGCCAACGCGCACCGTTCTAACAAAATCTCCGTACTTTTCTCCGAAAAGCGCCATAGCGCCGGCAGAAATCGCCTCGTTTTTAGACGTCACGCTACATGTAACAGGCAAATTCTGAAGAATCCATTCGTTAACTATTCTCTCTATTCTCAATAGATCTTTTGTCGAAATAGCCGAGCTATGCGAAAAATCCAGCCGTAATCTATTTTCATTCAGAGACGACCCTCGCTGCACTACGTGCTCGCCAAAAATTAACCTCAAAGCCGCCTGCAGCAAATGTGTCGCCGTGTGATTCGCAGCGATCTTCTGGCGTCTTAAGCAATCCACTTTCAGATGCGCTTCATCGCGAATCTTTAAGCTTCCAGAAATTAGCTCTACTTCATGGGCAATGATAGCGTCGCAAAATTTTAGCGTATTGACGACCTTACAAACTCCGCTAGAAGTTTTCAAAAATCCGGCGTCGCCGCATTGTCCTCCGCATTCAGCATAAAATGGAGTTGCTTTCGTCACTAGAAATGCTTTCCCTGCAGATAATAGTGAAACGTCGGCGTTATTTTGAACAATGGCTACAATGTCGCTCCTATCCTCGATCTTTTCATAGCCGCAAAATTCCGTCGGCTCCAGCTTTTCACGCAGAGTATGCCAAATTTTCTCCTCCTTCGTCTCTCCAGATCCTGTCCATTTACTTCTGCTTTGCTGTTCCTGTAGAGCTTTTTCAAATCCAGCCGTATCAACGCCTATGTGCTCGGATTTTAGAATATCCTGCGTGAGGTCCAGAGGGAAACCGTAGGTATCATAGAGCTTAAATGCCTTTTCGCCGTTCAAAACTCCGCCGGAAGGAATTCCTTTGATATCAGCCTGCAGAATTTTTAGCCCTCGTTCCAAAGTTTCCAAAAAATTTTCTTCTTCTTTAAGAATTGTCGATGCGATTACCGCTCTAGCCTTTCCCAATTCCGGATACGCGTCCTTCATGGTATCAACAAGCGCGTCCGATAGCCCGAATAGAAACGGTTTCTTTATGTGTATCAAACTTCCGTGCCGCATTGCCCGACGAAGGATCCGCCGTAGAACATAGCCGCGCCCCTCGTTGCTTGGAAAGACGCCGTCGGCTATCAAAAACGAAATTGAACGAATGTGATCTGCGATTACCTTGTAAGATGGATATGTATTTTCGTGATTAGTGGCGGAAATCGTCTTTATCCGATCGATGATATTTCCGAATAAATCAATAAGATAATTGTCTTTTTTGCCCTGCATAACGGAAGCTATTCTTTCCAAACCTATGCCGGTATCAATGGATTGCTTTTCCAAAGGAATTTTTTCGCCGTTTTTTTGCTGTTCAAATTGCATAAAAACGATATTCCAAATTTCCATATAGCGATCGCCGCCTTCGTCTGGCGTGCCAGGCATTCCGCCGGCCACACCGTCTCCTAGATCATAGAAAATTTCCGAACATGGACCGCAGGGGCCAACCTCTCCCATTGACCAAAAATTATCGGCAGTGGCAATGGGAATAATCGCGATTCCCGGAGCAACCTTTTTCCAGATTAACTCAGCTTCTTTATCAGTATGAAAGATAGTAACCAACAGCTTATGTGGCGAAAGTCCTAGCTCTCTAGTAAGGAAATGCCAGGCAAAATTTATCGCTTCCTCTTTAAAATAATCTCCGAAGGAAAAATTCCCCAACATCTCAAAAAACGTATGATGCCGAGCGGTGAATCCTACCTGATCAAGATCGTTGTGCTTGCCTCCGGCTCTAATACATTTTTGGACTGTTGCTGCGCGCTTGTATCTGCGAGTTTCTAACCCAAGAAACACATTCTTAAACTGCACCATCCCTGCATTGACGAACAAGAGGCTCGGATCATTTTGCGGAACTATCGGACTAGATTCCAAAAGCTCATGACCACAATTCCGAAAAAATTTTAGAAAATCACGACGAATATCTGATGTAAGCATTTGCGAATTCCCAGGAGTAAATCAGCCGCTCGGCAGTATACGCCAACAAAATTCCTTTTTCCAGAACGTCTGCGTCAAGAAAGTTATACCATTTCCCATTATTAAATGTCCAAATAATTATTATTGCACAACTGAGCAATAGTGTTGTTTTGCAGTCCATAAAGAAAAATCTGCAGAGATTCTTCTATTTCCTCCAACGATTCGAATAGCTTGTTATGCAAGACATTTTGCTTCAGATATCTCAAGAATCGTTCAAC
>JAISOD010000052.1 GCA_031275895.1 Holosporaceae bacterium
ACACATGGCATTTGCTCTCAAAAATCAGAAGAAAAATATGCGCTCATACCATCGCCGTTTTCATCGCCGGATCAACTGCTTTCGATAACATCTTCTCATGAAAAACTTGCACACTGCGTTATACAAAATCGCGGTTATACAGGTTTTTTTAGGAAGTTTGAATCGCTATTTTCCCCTGAAACTTCAGGTGGCGCGCCCTGAGGGATTCGAACCCACGACCTGCGGCTTAGAAGGCCGACGCTCTATCCAGCTGAGCTAAGGACGCGCATCATCGCTCGCTAGATAACAAAAAACTGAAGATTATACAATAGAGCTGGAAAAGCGGAATTGCCCATATATGACGCCGCATTGTGGAAGTTCGGACTTATTTTAAAATTTGAGACGTCCGGCGGAATCGTAGGCGCTCATAAAAGTCTTCCGGCACTCGAGCAGCTGGTAGCGAGACGCGTAATAGCGGCGTTTCACCGTCGTCTCCTTACAGTTTGCCGCGATCCACGGAACAATTCTCTCTTTTTAGCTTTTGTGTTCCTTCATGATCTGTTAAAAATGTGGAATGGATATCTACATAGCTTCCGATCACGCTGGTTTTTTGCTCAAGCGACGCCTCGTCGCGCGCTCGGACGCCGCGTTGGTCGATTTAGGGACGGATGATGCTGGAAACTGCGATTATCCAGTTTTTGCACGTAAGTTGGCGGAAAAAGTCCTGGAAGCAGATGGAAATCGCGGCATACTCATCTGCGGCTCGGGAATCGGCATGTCCATCGCTGCAAATCGGCACAGGCACATCAGAGCGGCATTGTGCTTGAACGAATACATGGCAAGAATATCACGGAGTCATAACGACGCCAACGTGTTGGTTTTGGGCGCGCGTATAATGGATGGACAAACAGCCCTGAATTGTATAAAAACCTTTCTGGAGACAGCCTTCGAAGGCGGTCGTCACAAAAGAAGATTGGACATGATAGACAATGGAGACAACGGATGAGTTTTGCAGGGCATTTACTTGGCGGAGTTCAGGATGATGAAGTGTTTGGGGCCATAGGCGACGAGCTTCGAAGACAGCAAAGTCAAATAGAGCTTATTGCGTCGGAAAATTTTGTTTCGCGTGAGGTTCTTGCCGCCATAGGCTGCGTAATGACCAACAAATACGCCGAAGGATATGCTGGTCGGAGGTACTACGGCGGATGCAGGTTTGTGGACGTCGTGGAGACCATGGCCATCGAGAGAGTTTGTCGATTATTCGGCTGTAGATTCGCCAACGTGCAACCACACTCTGGAGCTCAGGCAAATTTATCGGCGCTCTATGCTTTAGCGAGCCCCGGCGACACGATTCTTGGCATGGGATTGGCCATGGGCGGACATCTGACTCACGGAGCTGCTCCCACGATTTCGGGAAAGTGGTTTAACGCCGTAGCCTATGGAGTTACCGAAGAGGGCGTAATTGACTATGAAGAAGTTCAGCGACTAGCTCTGAAGCATAAACCGAAGGTTATTATAGCCGGAGCATCTTCCTACAGTCGTCATATAGATTTCAAGCGCTTCCGCGATATTGCCGACGCGTCTGGCTCACGTCTTTTGGCCGATGTTGCCCATTATGCCGGATTAATTGCGGCGAATTTATATCCGTCCCCCATGGCACATGCCCATGTTGTAACTTCTACCACCCATAAAACGCTGCGCGGGCCCAGAGGCGGCATAATCATGACCAACGACGAAGCTTTGGCTAAGAAAATCGATAGCGCCGTTTTTCCGGGCGTGCAGGGAGGCCCGCAAATGCACTCCATCGCCGCCAAGGCCGTCGCATTTGGCGAAGCTCTGCGTCCTGAATTCCGAAAATACGCGAAAAATGTGTTGGATAATTCCATTGCCATGGCAAATCGCCTTAAACGGCACGGATTGGATATAGTTTCCGGTGGCACGGACTGTCACATGGCCGTTGTTGATCTTAGAAAATTATCTATTAGCGGGAAAATTGCTGAAACGGAGTTGGAAGAAAGCGGCATCACCTGCAATAAAAACGCCATTCCATTCGACGCGCTGCCTCCCTCCCAAACATCCGGCCTGAGAATCGGTTCTGCTGCCATGACGACGCGCGGCCTCGGTATGTCTGAATTTGAAAAAATCGCCGATTTAATTTATAAAACGCTTTCCAATTATGGAAAAAGCGGCTACAGTACTGCTCGGGATGAGGTGAGAGCGGAGGTTTCAAAATTGTGCAAGGAATTTCCCCTCTACGATTAGTGTAGAACGGCGATGCCCAAAGGCAAAGAGCGAAAATTCAAAAGCGGACTACGCGGAATAACAAGACTTTACGCGGTGCAGGAGCTTTATCGAGCGGAGATGGAGAATCTTTCTCTGGAAAAAATTCGAGAAGAATCGTTGCTGAAGAATGAAGTCTGCATCAGTGAAAATATCTCCCTTTTTGAAATAGATGGAGATTTTTTTCGCAGTCTATTGGAAATTACTGAAAAAAATTTGAGGATTTTGGATGCGGCCATTGCCGAGAATCTATCGACAAATTGGAAATTTGATAGAATAGCGCCGCTGATGAGAAGCATTCTTCGGCTCGGACTGGCGGAACTCCTGTATTTTCCCCAGATTCCCCAAAGCGTCGTTTTCAATGAATATATAGAAATTTCAAAGGCATTTTTTCCAGAAAAGGAAGTAGCGTTCGTCAATGGACTGCTCAATTCAGCGATCAGCAAATAATCGGTCGTTTTGGATAAATTCAGACAAGAGAGAGACTATGTTGGGTCGTTGCTACAACGGCTTAAGCTCTCGTGAAAGAATATCCTCTGACAGAAATCTCAGCAGTTTTACTGGCATTTGCGATAAACGCAGCTTCTCGTTTTGTATTCCACTTTCCGGAACCAACACAATTACGGCGTAAGTCACCACCTTGTCCGGCCCTACGATGCGAGTTATGGCTAGGCGCCATTTGTCCTTGGTATAGGGACATATTTTATCGACGGCGCCCACGGGATCTGGCGGTGAAAGTATGTAATCCGGTTTGTCGGCATGCATCGCATTCATGACAAGTAGGCCACGCTTGTCGGTGTGCGTGTGCACACTGTAAGTGGATGCTGCGTAATTAATCAGATCAGACTTCTCAAGTCCGGCTCCCGGATTCGCCGGAGGAGCGAATGTTATCATGGAAAAAGCGACTTGTCCTTCCCAAGGAGAGTTTTGTTCTGCGTATATGCGGTGCGGCTTAAACATCATCAGTGTGCTATTTGCAGTTGCGTCGTCATCATTAGCTGATAGTTCCGTAGCGTTGTCATACCTCTGATACACCACCACAAACTTAACGCGCGGATTATTGACGTCACCGGGATGCTCACCCGTTAATTCGCTCAGATAACTCATGTTTGTAGAGCTAAACTGATACTCCAAGGCCGCTAGAACGATGAAGTCGCCTGGTATGAGGCTGGGATAACAGGAAATGGTTGGTACCTTTGGATAGCTATACATCCCATTAAATGGCATCTTAGTCGCGCCAATAGACAGATTATGGAGTAGTTGAACATCTTTATCCGAGGCAGCTTGCGGAATCAAATTGTTTCGTTGGTCGCACACACGAGAGCCCGCGAAATCTGAAAATGTCGATTGCCTAGAGGAAGAGGCTGTCAGCAGCGATGATTCCTTCTCCTGTGTGAAACGTTCTACTGCTTGACAGCAATCTGCGATTTCCCTAAGTATCTGTTTCGCAACTTGATCATTCTTTAAATCTCCACTCAACAGATCGATTGTAATTTCGTAGCTATCCTTATCAGAGAATTCTTTGCCTACTGTAGTGAGAGGGGCCTGTCGTCCCTTGAAAACCTCATTGCAACCGTAATTGTATCCTTTCGATATCGCTTTCAGCAAACTATCATAAGGTTTCTCTTTCCCCGTAATTTCCCCATTAGAGAAGGAGATTACGTCCAGGCTATTGCTGATGAGAGCAGCATACTCCTCGGCAGTCGGTAACGGATTTGCTGACGGCTTATTGCCTGATCCGTGCGGCAACACATTTCCCTTGCCATCGATGATATTCTTACATTCATCAAAAACTAGCAAAAATTTTTCCAAGTTACCATTCGCAGAAGTTCCCTTCCGCTGCAGCGCCTGGAGAGCATTTACGACCTCATAACTAGATAGATATCCATCTTTTACTGAATAGCCTGCTGCAGCTACTACATCGGCGCTTACACGGTTGAATTTATCCATAAGAGGCGCTTGATTGCTCGATCTTTTGATTTGTTGTTTAAGGTGCATATACTCTTCTTCAGTGGGTATTTTTAACATTCCATTCAGCGACTGTAACATCGACAACAAAGAAGCAATTGATAAAACGCGCATTGTCCTTCTCATGATATTCTCCTAAAAAACTATGCATTGTATACATAGGCGAACTGTTTTGTCAATTATTTTTTTTAATCGACGCCAAAAATAAATGACTTGTCATAAGATATTGTCATTCAGACGGCGTTGCGAAAGCCATCTGTGGCTCCTCGGTTTCAAGTATCAAAAATGCCTTTCTCAATAGTTTTAAGAATTATCTTCAGATGGTTAGCACGTTTTCGGCTTTAGTCGATGGCGACTGGCGCTCCACCGAATGAGAGCTTTTCTTCAACCGTCGTAAAAATCCTTGAATGCACGGCTTCCTTCGTTCCTTCTGCGTCGATTAGTACGGCGCGAAACGAGAACGTCTCCGCTATTTTGCGGAATCCCTCTCTGATGCGATTGTGTCCTTCGATATTTAATGCGTCGTATTCGTCCTGAATTAGACGTCTACTTCTGAGTCTATGCAGCGACGATTCTGCTTTCATATCAAGTACTAGAGTTAGGTTTGGTTCGAAATCCTGCAGGGTGAGACGTTTCAATTCCAGAATAGCTTCGATGGGGATTCCCTCCAAAATGCCTTGATACACTAGAGAGGAATCGTAGAATCTATCGCAAATAACAAAGTATCCGCGCTCCAGCAGCGGAGATATTGTTTTAACGAAATGTTCTCTTCTGGCCGCAAACAGCAATAGCAGGCTGCAGATGCGATCCATTTTGGGAGAAACTTTCAGCAATTCTCGAATCTGTTCGCAGAGCTCATTCCCGCCTGGTTCTCGAGTTAGATAGACCTTTTCTCCCAGCTCCCTAAGTCTCTGCTCCAGCAAGCTTGCCTGAGTCGATTTGCCAACGCCGTCTCCGCCTTCGAAGGTAATAAATTTCCCATGCATTATTTGCCGCTCCTCCCTTTGGATTCTAGGGCATCTAGTGCAATTTTCGTCTCCTGAGTCGGCATTTCGTTGCCGAAAATCAAATATTTGAACGAAGCGGCCGCTCTTTTAAAAAATCCGACTCTTTCCACCGGTTTACAGGGGAAAAGATCGTATTTCCGTGACATATAATTGCCGTACCTGTAGGTTAACTCGCCGAGCTTCGTTCCCAAAACTATTGGCGCGTCAATGGGTTCCTTTAATTTCGCTTCCGCTTTCAGCAGATTCCCATACCTTCTCGGTAAAGAGGCCGTCACATCTTCGTGAACACAAAGTTCAACGCTGTCTTTCGTTCCCAACCACACTTTTGCACTAACAATTGGTTTTCCAGCCTCGGCTATTTTAAAGGAAACAAATTCACGAAATCCAAAGGACAGCAATTTGTTTGCGTCATGCGCTCTTGCTTTAGCAGTCTTACAGCCATTAATTACGGCTATCAGGCGTTTGCCTCCGGTTTCGGCTGACGCTGCAATTCCGTATCCTCCAGAATCAGTCTTTCCAGTCTTAATTCCATCGACTCCCAGCGAATTTCCCAACAGAACGTTACGATTTTGCTGACTTATTTCATTTACTCGGAATGTCTTCTCTCCGAAATAATGATAAAATTGCGGAAAATCTGCAATTAAACGCCGTGAAATCACCGCCAAATCGTAGACGCTGGAAAAATGATCTTCGTCCGGCAAACCGGTAGGATTGACGAAATTTGTATTTTCGAGTCCAAATTCTTTAGCTTTTTCGTTCATCTCGGCGACAAAAGCCTCCACTTCTCCAGCTAATCCCTCGGCGACAATAATGCATGCGTCATTACCAGAATGCACGGCGATGCTGCGGATTAAATCTTCAACCTTTACCAGCGAGCCTGCTTTGTAAAAACTTCTTGTTCCCGGCATTTTTTGAGCCAATTCGCTAACCGGAAATTCGTCGTCCAATCTGACGGCTCCGCTGGTAATCCGCGAAAATAATATGTAGGCCGTCATGAGTTTAGTCATGGAAGATGGAGCGCATCTTTCCTCGGCGTCCTTGGCAAATAGGCACTCTCCAGTTTCAAAATCCATGAGAACGGCATATTGAGCGCTCAAAAATTTTGGCGGCTCTTTCTTTTTCACACTTGCGCAATCGATCCTGAAAGCCAGTATCATCAATAGTAAAATTGCAATCTTTTTCATCTGTACCTTTTCTAAAATCGGCGTTGCCTAATAATAGCAATGTCATTCCGGTAATAGAAGGCTATGAATAGAAAATTATCGAAGATTTATGCGACCGAGCTGCACAGTTCAGTGTTGCAATTAGTTTAATTTTCTTGTATAAACTCGCGCAGTACGCACGCAAAACTGGGCGTCTGCGAGTTGTGAACGTCCGTTCGGTCCGGAGTTTTCCGGTGTTTGTTTTTGCGGAGGTTGGGGTTGCTGCAGTTGGCGGCTTTTTTCCCCGTTTAACCGAAGAAGGAGTAATGATGCGCGAGATCTCTATTAGGAATTTATTGGAAGCTGGCGTCCATTTCGGTCATCAGACTAGGCGTTGGAATCCGAAGATGTCCCAGTACATATATGGTTCCAAGGATAAAATTCACATAATAAATTTAGATCGAACATACGCGATGCTAAAAGAGGCGCTACAGGTTGCCGCTGAAGTTGCTGCCGGAGGCGGTAGAATTCTGTTTGTCGGCACCAAAAGACAGGCGCAGGACAGAGTAGCGGAAGCGGCCGTTCGCTGTGGGCAGTACTATGTCAATCACCGCTGGCTGGGCGGTATGCTCACCAATTGGAAAACTGTTTCCCAATCAATTAAAAAGCTGGAATCTCTAGAGAAAAAACTTCAAGATTCAAATATTTCTTTGAAAAAGAAGGAAATTTTGAATCTCCAGCGAAGCGTTCAAAAATTGAACAGAGCACTGGGAGGCGTGCGTAATATGGGAGGCGTTCCGTCTCTTCTATTTGTGTTGGACGTCGTTATAGATAAAACAGCCGTTCAGGAGGCGCAGGTTCTAGGGATTCCTGTAATTGGCATTTGCGACACAAATTCGGATCCTTCCTATGTGGATTATCCGATTCCTGGGAATGATGATTCCATAAAGGCAATAGATTTGTATTGCTCCGCCATGGAGGAGGCTGTTCTTGAAGGTATTCAGAGCGGATTAACGTCTGCGGGAGTCGATGTGGGAGCTCTGGACAATCCGCTTGTCGAGACTGAACCAGAAGCTGATGCGGAACCAGAAGCTGATCATGGGCAGAAGCCAGATACAATTGAGAACGAGTCCATCGTCGAGTTGGCTGAAGATTCTGCCGTTGACTCAAGCGCAGTTGAAGATGTTAGCGAAAAAGAAAATTCCATCGAATAGAAGGGGTATTATTATGGTTGATATACAAGCCAGCGATGTAAAAACGCTACGTGATCGCACAGGGGCAGGCATGATGGACTGCAAGAAAGCTCTGGTCGAGTGTCTAGGCAATATAGAGGAAGCCGTTGATTGGCTGCGCAAAAAAGGACTGGCAGCGGCGGCTAAAAAGGCGGGAAGAATTGCTGCAGAGGGCCTAGTTGGCGTTCATGTTTCTGGGAATATTGGCGCCCTGATTGAAGTTAATGCTGAAACTGATTTTGTAGCTAGAAACGAGCTCTTCCAGAAATACGTCGGCAGCGTCGTAGAGATTGCCTGTCATCGCGACCTAGACCTCGAATCGCTAAAAATTGCGTCCTATCCGGGAACCGATCACAGCGTCGCAGAAGAACTAAGCAATCTAATAGCCGTTGTGGGAGAAAAAATGGAATTGCGGCGATTGGCGCAGCTGAGCGTCTCCAATGGAGTAATCGCATCCTATGTGCATAACAAAATTGCGGCGAATCTTGGGAAAATTGGCATTTTGGTAGCCATTGAGTCGTCCGGGAATAAGGAAAAATTGTTGGATCTTGGCAAAAAGATCGCCATGCACATCGCGGCCACTTCTCCAGTCTCAACGTCCATTGACGATCTGGATCCTGTCATTTTGGAAAGGGAGAAAGCAGTAGTTTCGGAGCAGGCTAAAAATATGAGAAAGCCGGCAGAATTCATCAGCAAAATAGTGGATGGGCGCATCAGAAAATTCTACGAAGAATCGGTTTTGATGGAGCAGATTTTCGTAATCGACGGAACCAGCAGAGTAAAAGACGTAATTGAGAATTTAGCAAAGGAAATTGGCGCTCCCGTAGTTGTCAAGGGTTTTGTTAAGTACCTGTTGGGAGAAGGAATAGAAAAGCAATCGGTAGATTTCGCCGCCGAAGTGGCCGCTCAGTTGCATTAGAAAAAGGAATTTTATGGAAGAGAAAAAACGTCGGATATTGTTAAAAATTTCTGGCGAATTTCTTATGGGGAATTTAAGCTTCGGCATTGACGTGAAAACCATAGATCGCATTGCTGGAGAAGTAAAATCCATCTACGACGATGGATATGAAATTTGTATGGTGGTTGGCGGCGGTAATATTTTTCGTGGCATATCGGCAGCTTCCTATGGGATGCACCGAGCTGCAGCCGATAACATAGGTATGCTTGCTACGGTCATGAACTCCATTGCATTTCAAAATTCCTTGGAAAAACTGCATGTTCCAACTCGCGTAATGTCGGCAATCGCTATGCCAACCGTCTGCGAGTCCTATATTCGCAGAAAAGCTCTGAGGCATCTTGAAAAAAAAAGGGTGTTGATATTTGCCGCCGGTTCTGGCAATCCGTATTTTACCACCGATACTGCCGCGGCAATGCGGGCGCTGGAAACAGGATGCGAAGCGCTGATAAAGGCTACGACGGTTGCTGGAATTTATGATTCCGACCCAAAGAGAAATCCTAACGCGGTTCTGCTGAAGGAAGTGTCCTACAAAGACGTGCTGGAAAAGAACATTAGAATCATGGATCACACAGCTATCACTTTAACTCGCGAAAATAACGTTCCGATTATCGTATTTTCTCTGAAAGAGGAGGGAAATTTGAGGAGAGTTCTGTCCGGCGAAGGAAATTATTCCATAATATCTTAGCATTGGCGTTGGGGAGTCGTATGTTGTTGGAAAATTTAAGAAAAAAAATGAGCGCGAGTTTAGATAATCTTCTGAAAGATTTCGGGGGATTAAGGACTGGGCGCGCCTCTGTAACAATTTTGGACAATATAATGGTCGAGGCCTACGGTAATCTCGTTCCTCTTCAGCAAGTTGGAACTATTAGCACAGCTGAAGCAAAAATGCTAACCGTTCAGGTTTGGGATTCTTCACTAATAAAATCAACGGAAATATCCATTAGAAATTCTCCCATCGGATTAAATCCCGTAGTCGACGGTCAATTGATCAGAATTACTATTCCTGATCTGAGCGAAGAAAGAAGGAAAGAGATCTGCAAGCTGGCCGGAAAATACGCTGAACAAACCAGGATTTCGATTCGCAACATTCGCAGAGAGGGCATGGACGATATTAAAAGGCAGGAGAAAAATAAGGAAATTCCAGAAGATCAGGCGAAGAAATTATCCGATAACGTACAAAAATTGACGGATGAATTTATAAAGAAGGTAGATTCCTCGCTGAGCGTAAAAGAACAAGAAATAATGAAAGTTTAAATGAACGAGTCCCCGCAACATATTGCTTTTATTTTAGACGGTAATCGTCGATGGGCAACCATGCATAATTTGCCGGTTCTGTCCGGACATTCTAAGGGTTATGAGACCGCTAAATTTGTCGTTCAACTTTTACCCAAATACGGCGTCAAATATGCCACGCTCTATGCGTTCTCAACGGAGAACTGGAATCGATCAAAGGAGGAAGTGGATTATCTGCTGAATATATTCAGAGATTTATTCGACGACGCCAGTGATTTTATGATGAAAAATGATATAAGGATAGTAGTTATTGGGAATCTTGAGAAATTGCCCAACGATATCCTGGAAAAAATAAAATGTATCGAAAATCTCACGAAGAATAACTGTCTTCTTACTCTAATGGTTGCTACAAGTTACGGCGGTAGAGACGAGATAATAAGAGCCGTAAAAAAAATTGTTCAGGATAAAATCGAACAAAAAATAAGCATGGAACATATAACCGAGGAGACATTCGCTTCATATCTAGACACTGACGGCTTTCCATATCCGGACGCCATGGTCAGAACCGGCGAAAAACGCATAAGTAATTTTTTGATATGGCAGTCGGCATATTCGGAAATGTTTTTTCTCGATAAACTATGGCCAGATTTTAATGAAGACGATTTGAAGTATATAATTAGCGAATTTCTACAAAGGAAAAGAAGGTATGGCAAGTGAAATGGTCCAAGAGAATGAAGAATCCGATGACGGAAAAGAGTTTGTTGTGCGCGTTCTGTCATCCTTTATGTTCATCCCGCTAATTTTCCTGCTATTTTTAGTTCACCGAAATGTGTTCTTAGCGCTGTGTTGGACAACATTCGGCGTGATGGCATGCGAAATACTTTCCCCTAAAATAAGAGGGAAATGGCCGTTGCGCGCGCTTGCTTTAGCGATATGTTTTTTAGGCATAGTTTCCTTCATACACTGCAGGAAGTTTTTCGGTCCGTTGGGTTGTGGATTTTTGATTGGCATAGCCAGCTTTACTGACATCGGCGCCTATTCGTTTGGGAAAGTGCTACGAGGTCCGAAGTTGTGTCCGAAAATTAGCCCAAAGAAAACATGGGCCGGGCTAATGGGAGGAATTATTCTCGCAAATGTCGCATGTTTCTGCGCCGGATACATATTTTTTAGATCCTCGGAGTACGGAGTTTTTTGGCCGAAGAGCGCAGTAAATTTTTGGACTGTGCAGGCTGTGATATTAGCTTCCGTTTTGGGAGATCTGCTGGAATCTACGTTTAAAAGAAAAATAGAAGTCAAAGATATGGGCGATGTATTTCCTGGGCATGGAGGAATTCTTGATCGATTGGATAGTCTGATATTGGCGTCCATTGTGTTTACCGTCATAGACATTTTGTTTTAGGATTTGTCATGGCAGTTTTGTATTATCTGTTTTCGTTTCTGATAATCATAAATGTAATAGTCTTTGTGCACGAATATGGACACTATCTTGCAGCCAAAAAGATTGGCGTTAGGGTTACGACGTTTTCCATAGGCATGGGTCCTGAGATTTTCGGACTGGACGATGTGCACGGAACTCGATGGCGCTTTTCCATGTTTCCAATCGGCGGTTATGTTATGATGTTGGGCGACGGAGACGTCGCCTCCGCAACAGAGGATAGCGAACTTTTAAAGGGATTAACTCCGGAAGAAAGGAGATTTTCTTTTTCCGAAAAAAATAATTGGGAGAAAATGTGCATTGCCTTCTGCGGACCGTTTTTTAACTACCTCTATGCTTTTGTTGTTCTGGTTGCCATGAGTTTTTTTCATGGATTGCCAAGCTATCCGCCAATAATTGGAGAGATACAAAAGGAAAGCCCAGCGGAAAAGTACGGCTTGCTTCCGGGAGACAAAATAATATCCATGGATGGAGACAAAATATCAAAATATCGCGACATAGTAATCAAAATTGCAGAGAAAGAATCCGGCGCCATTGATTTTATCATCGAACGAAACGGAAAACGACAAAGCTTCTCCATTGTTCCAGAGATAAAAGAAACCAAAAGAATTATAGGCGGCTTCAAGAGGACAAGATTGCTGGGAATTCGCTCTGGCAAGCCGATTTTTGAGAAAAAATCTCTATTAGATTCGCTAGAAGTCGGATTTTCAACATGTATCTCGGCAACAAAGGAAATGTTTATGATGTTTGGCAAGCTATTCGCCGGTCAAAAATCTTTGGACGATTTTGGCGGAGTAGTGCATATGGCCTCAGTAGCTGGAGATTTGTCCAAAAGCGGTAATTTCGCGCTGCTAATTATGTTTACTGTAACTTTGTCGCTGAATCTCGGATTTATAAATCTTTTTCCGCTTCCGGTATTGGACGGAGGAAGAATTTTAATCTGTTTGCTTGAAGAAATCATTCGCAAGAAACTTAATGAAAAATTACATGAACGTATTATGATTATTTGCGCAGTTTTATTGATATTTTTGATGCTGACCACCACGGTAAATGATATTCTGCGCATTGAAGCTGTGAATAAGTTTGTCTCAGGCTTTATGGAGTAATTTCGCATGAAAAAAGTGTTGAATCTTTTGTTTCTTCTATGCTTCTTCGATACTGGAGCGGACATTGTAAACAAAATCAAGTTCAAGGGTCTTGATCGAGTTGAAGTTGAGGCGATTCAGGATTGTGTTACCATAAAACCCAATAAAAACTACACTCAAGATGACATTGACGCAACGCTGAAGGCTCTTTTCAAAAAGGATTTTTTCTCATATATAAAATTTGTAAAACAAGGCGATGTGCTCGTGATAGAGTGCGAAGAAAAACCCATGATCGATAAGGTAGCTTTTGAGGGGAACGATATCGCCAGCGACGATATGCTAAAAACCATCGTTAACGGCAGAGTCGGAGAAGGTCGTTTATTTAGTCTCCACGTAATAAGAGATGTACTTTCAGACTTCCAGATAGCCTATAAAGCACTTGGATGCTATTCGGCAACGATAACGCCGAAAATTATTAAGCATCCGGGAAATAAAGTTGACCTTGTTTTTGAAATAAACGAAGGATCAAAGACAAAAGTTCAGAAAATTCTTTTCGTTGGAAATAAGAGCTTCAGCGACGACGAGCTGAAAGATTTGCTGTCTACCAAGGAGGAAAAAATATGGCGCTTTTGGGATTACGAGAGCCATGTATTCCGGGAAGATAGGGTTGACGTCGACATAGAGGCGTTAACTTCCTTTTATAAAAATAACGGTTATCCATTTTTCATGATTACCTCCACCTCTGCCGAAATGGATTTTGATAAAAAATCCCACTATTGCACGTTCTCCATGGAGGAAGGCGATAAATATACCATTGGGAAGGTAATGCTGGAATCCAAAGTGGATAAAATAAAAGCCGATGATTTCAAGGAGCTCATAACCTTGGTAAGCGGATCAATTTATGATGAAAGCCTCATAAACGCCAACAGAGATAATGTGCGAAGCCGCATAGCCCTCAAAGATAACCCTTTCATTGATGTAGTTGTGGACGTCGACTATGACAAAATCCATAAAATCGCCGCCATAAAATATTCCATAATCGAATGCCCGAAGGCTTTTGTCGAACGTGTAGAGATCGTAGGCAATACAAGAACGCTGGATAGCGTGATTCGTCGAGAGTTTACTGTGCACGAGGGAGACGCCCTCAACGTTTATAAAATTCAAAAAACTGTGGAGCGTCTAAAAAACATGGACTATTTCGACGACGTACAAATCAGCGATTCTCCAGGATCAGCAGAGGACAAAAAAATCCTAGTTGTTTCTGTGAAGGAAAAAGAGAGTACGGCGCAAATACGCTTCGGTCTGAATGTAAGCGACGCCGACGGATTTGGCGGACTGCTTGGTTTTGTTGAGAATAACCTGATGGGAACTGGCAATAGTCTCTCGGCAGATATATTTTGGATGCAGAAGTACTATGGCTGTAAGGCCAGCATTTTTAACCCGCGTTTTATGGACAAGAATTTTGGAGCGGGCCTTAGCATTGGCGCGCACAGATATAACAGAAAAAATGTGGATCGCAGCATCACAAAAACAGCCTACATATCACCTTTTGTCAGCTACAGGATAAGGGAGGATTTGAGTCATAAAATATCCTACACCATATCATTAAGCGACAGGCGCTGGTGGAGCAAAGAAGAAAATAAATTATATGAAAAAGTTCCCGATTACGTAAAAGAGGACATGTACCTCATGAGAGAGGAATACGGAAAGTACGTCTGTGGAGAAGTGTCGTCTACTCTATTTTACAACAAAGCTGACAATCCGTACTATCCGCGCAGCGGCTATGATATTTCCTTAACAAATTCCTATGCTGGAGTTGGCGGCGTGGTGAGGTATTTTAAAAACGAACTTGGCGGAAATTACTACTACCCACTGACACAGAAACTAACTTTCGTTACCAGCGCGAATGTCGGGCATATCCAAGAGATTAGGAATACCCGCAGCGCTCATCGCTACGCTTTGGGCGGAGATGGCGTAAGTATGCGTGGATTCGATTCCTATGGCGTGGGGCCGCGAGATCTTAATAGGGATAACAATAGTATCGGAGGCAACAAGTATTGGACGCTTAGTTTCATGGTTAAGGCTCCTCTCTCGACCCGCGAAATTGGCATAAACGGTGTCGTCTTCATCGATTTCGGCAGCGCTTGGGGCACAAAGTATTCAAAGTCTCAGGTCCAGGATTCTCGTTCCATAAGAGCCTCTGTCGGCGTTGGCATAGAATGGGTAAAATCCCCGCTTGGGACTCCGCTGTCTTTTGTATTTGGGTTCCCTTTGAAGAAGGAAAAGTTTGATGAAAAGCAAACATTTACGCTTACTGGACTCATGTGATGAATTTTAGTTTTTTTCTAATATTTTTGTTGTTATTTCTGGAAAATGGGGTTAATTGCAAAGAGAGCTATGTTTCCAGCGGCATTGCTATTGTGAATTTGAAAGAAATCGCTCTACAATCAAAAGCGGGCAAAGACATAGAAAAACAAATTTCTACCATAAATGACGAGGAGAAAAAGGGGCTTCTAGATCTGGAAGAGAACATAAAGTCTCTAGAATTCAATAAAAAATCGAACTCCGACGCTCGCAGAATAGAAGAGGCGCAGCTTATGCTCTACGACGCCGCACGCCAGAAAAAAAGCCAAATTGCCGAAGCCTATAGGGTAGCAATCTCAACTTTAGAGAATGAAATAAAGAAGATAATAGCCAAAGTATGTCAAAAGAACAGCATAAAGATCGTTATTGCTAATGATGCAGTGGTTTATGCTGATAAAGATTGCCAAGACATAACTAATGAAGTTGTTCTAGGCATTGATGTATCCTGTCCGACAATAAAAGTTGAACTAAAAGAGCGGAAGTAATAGGAAATTCAGTGATAGATAGGAATTTTTACGAAGAACCAAAACGTATCAAGGTCTCCCAATTAGCTGCTATCTGTGGTTTTAAGCTCGTTGGCGAGATTAGAGATTTTGAAATTTCGGGAGTTGCAACGCTTAAAGACGCTATCAATGATGAATTATCATTTTTGGGCAATAATAAGTATATGGACAACCTAAAAAACACCTTGGCAGGGGCCGTAATCATCACGGAAGCTAATCTTAAGCATCTTCCTCAAAACTCAGTTGGCTTGGTTTACGCAAACGCCACAATTGGCTATGCTAAAGCGCTGAAGATTATGTATCCAGACGAAACGCGCTCGCCTAGTATTTGCTCCACGGCTAGTATTCATGAAACTGCTAAAATCGGCGCCAATTGTCGCATAGAAGATCATGTAGTACTGAAAGAAAACGTCGAAATAGGCGATTGCGTGACCATAGGGAGCAACAGCATAATCGAAAAAGGCTGTAAAATAGGATCTGGATGCAAAATTAGGCATAATGTGACTATTTCGCACAGCATTTTAGGCGATAACGTATTGGTGAATTCCGGAGCACGCATAGGCGAATCAGGCTTTGGCATAATTCCTACGGGCAAAGAAATGGTATTCGTCAAACAGTTGGGACGGGTAATCATAGGAAATCGGGCGCGCATAGGCGCAAACACGACAATAGATCGCGGCAGCATTCAAGATACTGTGATCGGCGACGATGTGGTAATTGATAATCTAGTGCAAATAGGTCACAATGTTACCATAGGCGAGAGGTCGATTTTGGTTGCTCAGGTTGGAATTGCCGGAAGCACCAAAATTGGCAACGACGTTGTGCTGGCAGGACAGGTTGGAGTTTCCGGCCATATTGAGATAGGAGATAGGGCAATCGCAGCTGCCAAGAGCGGTATCGCTTCCAGCGTTGAGGCAGGCAAAATAGTTGGAGGCATACCGGCGGTTGACGTAGATATTTGGAGAAGACAGGCGGCGTTTCTCAAAATGGCCGTTACAAAAAGAAAGCAAATGAAATGAGAAGGACTTCATGAGCGCTGACGAACGAATAAACCTAGATATAAATGAAATAAAGGATTGTTTGCCGCACAGGTATCCGATGCTGTTAATAGATCGCATCGAAGACCTGCGTCTAGGGGAAAGCGCCATTGGCGTCAAAAATGTTACCGCCAATGAGCATATCTTCCAGGGGCATTTCCCCACAAAGCCGATTCTGCCCGGAGTAATGATCGTGGAAGCAATGGGACAGACTGCCGGCGTAGTGGTTTCAAAGACTATGTGTTTAGAAAAAAATAATGGTCTCGTCTATTTCATGTCCATGGATAACGTAAGATTCAGAAAGTTAGTGGAGCCCGGAGACGTACTGCGTCTACATGTGGCAAAGGACAGAAGACGCGAGAATGTTTGGCGTTTTAATGGAAAAGCCTATGTAAATGAAGCCTTGGTTGCAGAAGCTACGTTTACGGCCATGCTGGTTATTTAGGTAATTCAATGATACATCCGTCCGCCGTCATCTCACCTTCCGCGAAGATTGGCAAGAACGTACAAATAGGACCCTATTCAGTCATTGGCGACGAAGTCGATCTCCGGGACAACGTGGAAATCTTATCCCACGTTTGCGTCGATGGCCGTACGGTTGTTGGAGAAGGAACCAAAATTTTTTCATTTGCCGCCATAGGGTATCCTCCGCAGGATTTGAAGTACGGCGGCGAATCTTCCATTTTGATTATTGGAAAAAATAATTCTCTACGCGAATACGTCACAATTCATCCTGGAACTCGCGGCGGAATCATGAAAACCGTAATCGGCGACAATAATTTATTCATGATCGGCGTGCACATAGCCCACGACTGTGTGATTGGAAATAATGTGATTATGGGAAATAACGCAACCCTTGGCGGGCACGTAAAAATAGATGACAGCGTCATCATCGGCGGCCTCTCTGCAGTTCATCAATATGTTAGAATAGGCCGCAACGCCGTCATCGGAGGCATGTCCGGCGTGGAACGGGACGTTATTCCATATGGCGCAGTGAAGGGCGAGCGCGCGCGTCTCTACGGAATCAATCTGATTGGACTAAAGCGCAGCGGCGTTAGCCGCCAAGAGATTACCAAACTGCGCAAAGCCTACGATGTAATTTTCTCCCGCGTCGGCACGCTTAATGAAAATCTGAACGCTCTAGAACAGATTGTGGAATCCTCTTCCTACGTCAACGACATCGTTAAATTCATGAGGGGCGACGCTAACCGATCGTTTTGCCTGCCAAAAGAGATTAACTCGAAACATGAATTGCTATAAATTTTTTTATACGCAGTGCGAGCGATGTTGCTTATCAAATATACGCTCAAATAATTTGTTCGCATGGGATTCGAGATTTAATCTCTTATAAACATCTTGCCTGTACAATATCATTTGTGTACGTGGAGTGGTTTATGTGTTACAGGGCAACATTTGTTTTATGCATGTTCTTGACCGGTTGTTGTACGAAATTTTTTTCCTGCGATATGGAAGTTGCGGCAGAAAAACACGCAGATAAACTTCGCAAACACTTTATTGGTGACAGCACCGTTGACGTATCAACATTAATTCATGAGACAAGGGCGGTTTCGGGCAGATTAAAAAGAGCTGGGATGTACGAGCAGGCCAATAAATTCGATTCCTACACAGATGTTTTAATGTACGGGAATAACACGTTGCCAGAGTCCATAAATGACGTCATGGAATTGGTAAAACACAGAAATTGCGTATGTCCGACTCTACAGGGGCTAAAAACTCACATCTGCAACGGGTTATTCAGATAAATATCTCAAATTAGCTTTAGGCTCCATCTCAGTTTATTTTTGTGTAGAGATCCAGTAGTTATTGTTAGAAGAGTGAATTGTTTCCTTTCGCCATTTAATATGCCATTTCTTTCAAAATCAAATGAAAATCTAGTGTTTTCGCTGAAATTCCACATCCAACGCACTCCAGATTTTAAGTCCATAAAGAAGCCGTTTTGATATTCCAACGGCGTGATACTAATTTCGCTGGGAAGTATCATGTGATGCGTAACGCTGAAGGATTCATCGGATAGAAGCTCCTCGCCCCTCAGGTCTGTTCCCAAGTTGTTGATGTACAGCTTCTTTTCGAAATCTGTAGATCGTCCGTTTATGAAGAACGATGATTTCCCGTTGAACCAAACGTTGTTTTTCTCCTCATGCAGCTTATGATCAATCTTAGCCTCCCTAGAAAAAGATAAATTTTGGTCGAGAAAATACAGGTAGGAGCCCAAAATGATCCTTTGAGTTCCGGAGCTAAATTCCATGGGAAAATATTTATTTTTCAAATGAATAAATGTAGTACCTCCGAAAGACTGAAGCCTTAGATATTCTGAGTAGGTTTCCTTTTGATCATTTTTTCTCACATGCGAAAGCACGGCGTCTATGTAGGTTGGAGACGGTGTAAATTCGCTCTGAAAAATGCTAATTCCTCCGTCAGAATGTCTAATATTTCTGATAATTTTAGCTAACTTCGACATGATTTCTGAAATTTCCGGAGGCATATTTTTTTTATGGAATGCGACTATTGCTTGAATATCGATCAAAGTACGGAGAACTTTCAGGATTTCAAGCGTGGTCTGGCAGGATTTCAGCGGATCCATTTCCCCTAGGTAAACTGACAATTCATCGATGGCTAGCTCGAATTTTTTGTGATCATTCAAAGCGGCAGAGCCAACAACAACTGCTCTAATCAGCGCTGTCTTTTCAAATAGTTTTAATGGAAGACGCATTTGCCTTCTTAAAAATTTCAGTTGCTGAACTATGCTTTCGGCGAAGATTGTGCTAAAGAGCGCATCGGAGGTTTTTGATATTAAATTATATTGCATTATCCAATTATAGAGCCTCTCAGAAGTAGCATAGATGCTCCAGGCTGGCTGTTCTGCCGTATTTTTGAATCTTTTTATCCAGAAATCTATGTGACTGCGAATCAGCAGGCGCCATTGCCTATCCATATTGAGATCAAGGAGAGATATCCATGCAAATGAGTGTAATTCCGATTTTTCGACATCTGATAACGAGCCAGACGTCAGCATGTCTGGGATATTTTTGATAAAAATAGAACGGCCAGAACATTTTAATACGACTATGTGATTTTTGGATATCAGATCTATTGAATATTCGGATGGAAACGATAAATTCAACCTATTTTGAATATTTTTAGGCGGCAATGAGAACATGGTAATTGAATAAAACGGCGTTCTGGATAACGATGAATGAAGTTTTGCTCCATTGACTTTTATATGTCTCATGAATCTGGAAAAAATATTCGAAATAGAGCTCATTTTGAAATTTATCGACTATTTATTCTTAAAGTTTCGATTGCCAGAGAATAATTATTGCTTCCAAATATATATGATCCGGAGACAAAACTATCAGCTCCGGCGCATTTTCCAACTGTTTCGGCTGTTATTCCGCCATCTACGCAAATTTCCACGTGCGCCGGAACTATTTGTCTCATTTCTGAAATTTTTTTTACGGATGATTCGATAAATGTTTGACCTGAGCTACCTGGATTTACCCCCATTATCAAAATCACATCAAAGATACCAAAACAATATTTTACGGCGTCGATGGGAGTCGCTGGATTAAACGCAATCCCAGCTTTTTTCCCAAAATTTTTGATGCGACTAAGCGTCCGGTGAAGATGATCGCACGCCTCTGCGTGAATGATGATAGCATCGGCCCCCGCCATTGCGAAATTTTCCAAATGACTGTCAGGATTTCGTACCATCAGATGCACGTCAAATCTTAAAGCGGTTAATTTTCTGTGAGCGGATATCACGCGCGAGCCGAAGGTAATCGCTTCGACGAAATTTCCGTCCATTATGTCCCAGTGAATTGCATTCGCTCCAGCGTTTTCGACGTCCATTAGCTCCCGACCCAATTTAGTTGGATCTGCAGACAACATGGATGGACATATTTTTATGGACATACGCTCACCCACCAATATCGAAAGTTGTCGCCAGTTCTTGCCATTCCCCTTTACTCAACCCATTCTTTTCCGGATTAATTTTTTCGCCTTTTAGCATCCGTCTAATGACATTAATGGATTTTTTAGGTAAAGAAACAGATTCATGCCTGTAATTCATAAAAGCTTCGTAGGTAAATGGCGTCCATTTCTTCAAAATATTGAGAATTTCAAAAGCGTAACGCCTAATTTCATATTGAGCATGAGGATCTGCACGGAGTTTTAGAAAATGCATGAGATTGTGCAAATCAATTTTCCAATACATTTCCGTATATATGCTAACGGGTAGAATGGTTCTGGCCAATTCTCTCGCCAAAGACAGATCCTGCAGCAAATGCGAATATTTTTCATGGGCTTCGCTGTTGGACTTTTCTAAAATACAAAGAATCTCCTCTACGCAACTTTTGCTCAGCTGCTCGTCGGATTTCCCCTGCTTGTTTGTCTTGGATTGCGTTCTTAATTGTTCAGCCTCTGGCATATAAAACTCATTATTCAAAATTGAATATCTGGACGAGTATTCATTTACGCTGGCAGTACGATGTCGTATCCACTGCCGAGCCACAAAAATCGGCAATTTAACGTGTAGCTTTATCTCGCACATTTCGAATGGGGTACTATGATGGTGCCTCATGAGGTAATTTATGAGACTACGATCCTCCTGAGCCTTTTTGGTTCCAACTCCATATGAAACTCTGGCAGCCTGCACAATTGATGAATCGGTTCCCATGTAATCCATTACCCTGATAAACCCATGATCCAAAACCGGAATAATTTGGTACAGAATTTTCTCCAATTCCTGAGAGGTCGTGCGAACCGTTTCCGATTTGGATTCGTTTCTGAAGTTATCTGCTTCGCTGCTAGCAGGTTCTGTTGATGATTTACGCGTCATGTATAATCCTTGGCAGACATGGACGTTTATTGTACAGGATATTTATGATACATAAAAGCGACGTTGGAGGCGCCGCTATGAGATTGATATCCTGGAACGTTAACTCAATTAGAGCAAGAATTGAAAATTTTCTAAAAATTGCCAAAGAATACTCGCCGGATTTTTTTTTACTGCAGGAAACGCGGGTAGAGGATACGCTTTTCCCATTGGAATATTTCGAAGATCTGGGCTATAACGTTGCTTTAAAGGGGCAAAAGGGACGCAACGGCGTCGCCATTTGCTCCAGACACATGCTTGAAGAAGTGAAAAGCGATTTTTGTGACGAAGCGCGATACATAGAAGCTTTTTCGGGAGGTATTTTTGTAGCTTCCGTGTATGTGCCTAACGGCCAGGAAGTGAATACTGCTCCATACTATCATAAGCTGGATTTTCTGCAAAAATTAAGGGATAAATTTTTAAATTTCCAGAATGAGATTTTTGTTGCCGGCGGAGACTTCAACGTTGCGCCGCATGCAAAAGACGTGTACATCGCCGACTACGACGGCATTGCGGCCAGTTTACGGGAGCGTGACGCCATAAAAGCAATTCGAGAAATTGGATTCCAAGATATTCTGCAGGACAAAGGTTATACCTGGTGGGATTATCGGCATAGAGGATTTTCGAAGGATCATGGTTTTAGATTGGATCATTTTTATTTGTCGCGAAAAGCTTACGATGTGTTTGTTGATGGAAACGTGCTACGATCGGCAAGAGAATTTGAAAGGCCGTCGGACCACGCTCCGATTTTGTGCGAACTTAGGATTTAATTTTTATGAAACGAATACGCGCTTTAACTTTTGCCACGTATTACTTGCTGATCATCGCAGTTGCAATTTTCGGCGCGCGCATGCTCGTAATTTTTTTGAATCTGACTTCATGTGGAGGAAAGACTTTAGCTCATCTGCTCTTTCTTCCGTTACTCCTGCATCCGCAATTATTCCGAAATTCTCGCAACTCGCATATGAAATTTAGAGAGTACTCCAATGGTAAAATTATAGCCTATGTTCTGAATATGGATAAAGCAACGGCCAGATTAAAGGACGTCATGACGGGAATATCGCGTCTCGGTCTTCCATTTGAGCGAATTTCTGCAATTGACGGATCGCTTTTATCGAAGAAGTACATTGAATCCATTGCCGACATGGAGACTTATAAAAAATATTTTCGAATGCTGCCGGAAGTTGGAACCATCGGCTGCGCCTTAAGTCATGAAAAAGCGTGGCGCAAATTTTTGGAGTCCGATAACGAATTCGCTGTGATTTTTGAAGACGACGCTTGCTTCGCTCCGCATGAATTGTACGAAACAATCAACTCTCTCGTTAGGAAGAAAAACCTGTGGGACGTAGTTGGATTCGAATTAAATCATCATGGTCATCCGCTGAAAATTGCTTCCCTACCAAATGGAAAGTTTCTCGCCGCCTATTTAACCGACGTAAGGCATGCCAGCTGTTATTTGATCAATCGTTCCGCTGCTCGCAAATTATTGGAAAAATTTTATCCCATTAAAATGCCCGTTGATCACTACTACACTGCCTTCTGGGAGTTCAATTTTAAATTTGCCGGAGTTGAACCGCGCATTGTAAAGCAGAAATCTCAACCTTCCCAGATAAAATCATCTTCAGATCTAGTTTTGAAATCGACCATCTGTGCGGCAAATGTAATTTATAAGATTCAGCGCGCCGTTCTGCAACTGATGTACGGTTTTTTCTATTTTTTGTTAGGGAATTCTTATGGCGAAGAGTGAAAAAATATTCCACTGCAGCGAATGTGGAGCCCAATACCCCAAGTGGTTGGGAAAATGCGAAGATTGCGGTCAATGGAACAGTATAGTTGAAGAAATTCACGTTGATGGAAGGCAAATATCCGAAAAATCCGACCTAGAATTTCAAAATCTTTCGTTTTTTCAGGAAAAAGTAGATAGAAAGCTTAGCGATATAGGAGAATTTGACCGCGTGCTGGGCGGAGGCGCAGTGCCCGGATCCGTCGTATTGATCGGAGGAGATCCCGGCATAGGTAAATCAACGCTTTTGTTGCAGGTTTCCGCTGCGTTGTCACAGGATTATAACTGCGTTTATATTTCCGGAGAAGAATCTGCCGAGCAAATCTGTATGCGTGCCGAGCGACTTGGAGCCGCAAGTTCCGACGTAAAATTGGCCTGCGAAACCGACGTTGCTCTCATCGTAAGATCTTTAGCCAATGAAATAGACTTCCTGGTTGTGGATTCGGTTCAAACATTGCGCAGCAATTTTGTAGACTCAATTCCCGGGACTGTGTCGCAGGTGCGGGCATGCGCCTATGAATTGATAAATTTTGCTAAAACCACCGGCGCCACTGTATTTTTAGTTGGTCACGTAACAAAAGACGGAGCCATTGCGGGGCCAAAAGTTTTGGAACATATGGTGGATACTGTTCTATATTTTGAAGGCGAGCGCGGGAATTCGTATCGTATTCTCAGATCCGTAAAAAATCGCTATG
>JAISOD010000065.1 GCA_031275895.1 Holosporaceae bacterium
AATAGCGAAAAGCTTGGGGAAAAAATTTTCTTCATCTCCTCATGTAGATTTACGCACTCGGAATATCCAGCGTATGGGTGTAGCATCGCGATTTTCATAACCAACACGAAAAACAAGTATCCGGCAAAACTCATCCAAATGCACCTTTTCGCGTCTTCGACGCCAAAATATTCGGTTAAAATGTTGTCCACAGCGAAAATCGTAGAAAACACGACGGTACCCATAGCGACCGGACTTTCAATCAATGTATATTTTGTGAGTTTTAGGACTTGAATGTTGGAAACTATCAGCGCAGTGGTCGCATAGACGAACAATCCGTTTTTTCCAAAATACTTCACCAGAAGCAAGATGCTCATAAAGCAAATTACCAGCGTTGAAAGACTCAATAAATCAGACATAAGCGCTAGGTGGTCCCATACTGTTCTTCCAGATTAATGGTAGCTTCAGAAATCATAGCAGATTTACTGGCGCTCATAATAATTACATCGGAAAAAAGCGGAAAAAATCTTATAAAAATCTCGCTGTATTTGTTCAACTTATAACTAAAACTGTAGGGCCAAAAATTAAATTTTTCATTTACTCCGAAAATACTGTCTATCTCAAATGTCGACGTCGTTAGTGACGAGATTAGATCCTGTGGCGATAGTTTTACATTTTTTATGACGCGATCGGAAAAGCGCAGCGTGCCAATGCGATTTTTATTCACGGATATCACTATCAATTTCCCGTTATTTTTCAAAATACGGAACAATTCCAAAAGAAGATCATCGTTTTTGGGTAAGAATTCCAGATAATGTACCGCCAGAACAGCATCGCAGCTGCAGGAAGCAAGACGTGATACACAATAATCGTCATTGAAGATAACAGTTCTGCATTGACCTCTAGAAAAGCTAGGAGCAATTGTTTTATCAGCATTGGATATTACGCAGCGCGCCTTATTTACTTCAAGAAGATCCAAAAAACTAGCATGAAATCCGAAAGCCAGCGTTTTCCCATAAGGCAAGATCCTATTCAATCGGCCGGCGATCTCCCGGGACGCTCTCCTCATAGATTCACCACTATAAAATTCTGCCAAAAAATTATAATCAACAGGTTCCATCGTACCGCTTATAGTTCTAAACTGAATTTCTTTTTATCTATTAAGCATTTTAGTCAACAACGTAATAGAGTCATCGCTTCTATCATTATATGGGAACAGACACTCTTTCAAGTACATAATGAAATTTTATCGTTTTATCTGATGCAAGATTCCGCATAAAGCAACAATTTTTGGAACACCAGCCTGCAATATCAAGCGAGTTCGCCGAAAAAATCCGTTTTGGGGACAGGGAAATTTCGGATTTAAGAGGCATTTGCCGATAAATCAGAAATGCGAACAAACAGGACATCCTTTTTCTCACGAAAAACTTGCACTGCATTATTTACATAAACCGCATTATGGTGCAGAATCCTCCGTCGTGCAAACGTATTGTAAATTCATCGTGGAGAAGAGATAGTGTTTGTGGATAATTTTTTAAGGGAATGCGTGGAAATATTAAACAAATTAGATCGCGCTGCTATTGAGAAATTAGCCGATGCTCTATTGCTGATACGAGAAAATGGCGGACGACTTTTTATTCTTGGAGTAGGCGGATCTGCAGGTTCAGCCTCGCATGCCGTGAATGATTTTCGTAAATTGGCCGGTTTCGAAGCCTATACGCCGGTGGATAACGTATCGGAATTAACTGCTCGCACCAACGATGAAGGATGGGAAACTGTTTTCGCCGCCTGGCTGCAGGAATCTCGTATCAATGAAAAGGATGGTATATTGATTTTTTCCGTTGGCGGCGGCGACGCGGAGCGTTGTATCAGTGCCAATTTGGTATATGCCATTGATCTGGCAAAACAAAAGGGAGCTGCGGTTATGGGCATAGTCGGTCGAGACGGTGGATATACGGCTCGAAAAGCCGACGCAGCAATTATTGTGCCAACCGTAAATGCGGACCATATTACTCCACACACGGAAGCCTTTCACGGTCTTATTTGGCACTTGCTGATATCCCATCCGAAATTAAAGACGGCCTCCACAAAATGGGAATCAGCGAGTAGTATTTTATAAATGAATGGACAAAGCATGAACGTAAACGATATTAAAGTCAAAATTTTTGCAGATGGAGCCGATAAGGCTGGAATGTTGGAAATGTATGGAAAGTCCTGGGTGAAAGGCTTTACCACCAATCCTACATTGATGAAAAAAGCAGGCGTCAAAGATTATGAATCATTTGCGCGGGAGATAATTGAGGCGATTCCGGATCGTCCTATTTCTTTTGAAGTGTTCTGCGACGATTTTTCGGAAATGGAGAGGCAGGCTCTGCACATAAGTCAATGGGGCAGCAACGTTTATGTTAAAATCCCCGTAACAAACACATTGGGCAAATCTGCCTGCTCGTTAATTAAACGTTTAGCGGATGCCGGAGTGAAGCAAAACGTAACTGCCATCATGACTTTGAGGCAGGTGATTGACGTAAGCCAAGCTCTAGCAAACGGGCCGTCGTCATATGTCTCCGTTTTTGCCGGACGCATCGCCGATACGGGGAAAGATCCGCTTCCGTTAATGGCTGCGGCTGTCGAATTGTTAAAGAGCTATCCACAGCAGGAGCTAATCTGGGCTAGCCCGCGAGAATTACTGAACATAATCCATGCTGAATCCATCGGCTGCCATATTATAACGGTGACCAACGATATTCTGAACAAACTCGGTAATCTTGGCAAAAATTTGGATGATTTTTCTCTGGAAACTGTGAAAATGTTCCACAACGACGCAATCCAAGCAGGGTTTAGGGTGTGACTGCGATGCCCGAGAAATCAGAAAAATACTTTTTTTTACTTACTTTGGCATTATTGTGTGCTTTCATTATCATGTATGGTTATTACCTGATTCATAATGCTTGCCTTGTGTATGGCGACGAATCTTTATTATTTACTGAATTTCTAAAGCGGAAAAAAATTCCTACGCTGTGCTGCGGAGCTCGTCGTTTTTCTCCTTTAGTATTACAGGAATATCGACTGTTTGTATCTTCGAACCTTAATTGCGATGTGAAAGTTATTTTGATGAAAATCGTTCTTTTTATCAAAATGTTTCTTTCAGTTGTATTTATTGTGTTAGGGATGAGAAAAGTATCAATTAATAAGGCAATGATAGCGCTAACCTGTTTCTTAGCATTAACGGCAGTTCCAGGATTGCGCAATTATTGGAGCATGTTGGTAGTTGCCGAAACAACAGTTACGACATTGTGGGCTTCGTGGTTTGTTTGTTTCGTTTCCGCTCGTTATAGCAACAAAGGCTATTACTATATTCTAGCAGTTATATTCGCCACCATCGCTTTTTATGTAAAAGAAACCGCTTTTATTTTATTTTTGCCATCAACATTGTTAATCTTAGCGATTAATTTTAAAGAACTGTCGCAAAAAGCGAAACTGTACCATCTAATGATTCTGCTTCAAACAATTGTTTTTTTCCTCGCATACTATTGCTCCATACGTCATCAACAGGAGCCAGCCTATGGAAATTGGTTAACGACGAATAGATTTGAAATAATATCTTCTTATTTAAGAAGTTTTCCTATCGCCGCCATATGCGGCCTTCTTTTAATAATTAAGTTTATTCGTTTTTTAATCGGCAAGAAAACCAATATTAGCATGGCCGATATATTGTCTTTAAATTCATTTTCTTTCGTATGCGCTTACGTTATTTTAAGAATGAGTTCAGCCTATTACTTTTTGCCGGCTAACGTAGCGCTATGCGTCGCATTGCTTATTTATTTGCATGAGTTTGGAAAATCTAAATTGGTTAAAAAGTTGCTTGCTCTTGTCAACATCAAGGCAATTTTTGCTTGCATTCTATTAGGTATGTTACAGCTTATGAGAACCTCTGTTTCAGAAATGTTACTCATACAGAAAAATTATCTGAATACAAAAATCCTGTTAAAAGAATTATCAGAATTAAAAAAAGCAGGCCATGTGCTTGCCACCTATATGCCTCGCCCTGAATGCTCTGACGAAAAATCATTCGGATTTTACTATTGGGGAGCAGCACAGACTATAGCTAGGCTAGTAGCATTTCATTTGAACGATTTTAGTTATGAAGCCACATTCATTGGCAAAAAGAAATTTGAGCCTGTTTTGTGGTGCCAATGGGCCGACCACATGCCATATTTGGTAGTTCATAATACTGTTGAATATTTTGCAAAAAATCAAACAAACAACAAGTTTCTTATATTTGACGATCCATTAATGCTAACTAACGCATTTCAAGCTGATAATGTAATTTATTTGTACATGGAGTTAGGTTCCTCAGTGCCAAATTTAAAATTGGACAATGAACCATTTAAAGAATTGCCTTTTGATATAAAACTTTATCGTTATGAGCCGCGAAAAAGTACAAAAAATGAAAGATAAACCACGCTCATGACTGAAACACATTTCGTAACCGGCGGCGCAGGTTTTATCGGATCAAATTTGGTTGATAGATTGCTGGATTGCGGTCGGAAAGTCGTCGTCTATGATAATTTTTCCACCGGCAGGAAAGTTTTTCTGAAGCGAGCTCTTTCTAATCCAAATTTTCTGCTGTGGGAGGACGATTTACTGGATTTGGATGCAGTTACTCGCACCATGAGCACCGCGCCTATAGATATGGTTTGGCATCTCGCTGCCAATGCAGACGTTCGTTTCGGCCTTGATCATCCGCGAAAGGATCTGGAGCAGAATACCATCGTTACACATAATGTGTTAGAGGCTATGCGCGCCAATAACATCCAAAAAATAGCATTTTCTTCCACCGGATCCGTCTACGGCGAACCGTCGCTGCACCCCACTCCGGAAGACGCCCCATTTCCAATTCAGACGTCCCTCTATGGCGCATCTAAATTAGCCTGCGAGGCGTTAATTCAGGCCTATTGCGAGGGCTTTGGATTTGTGGGATACATATTTCGCTTCGTTTCAGCGCTAGGAGAGCGCTACACGCACGGACACGTTTTTGATTTTTGTCGGAAACTTTTAGATAATCCGGATGAATTGCATATACTAGGCGATGGTCGTCAGCGGAAATCCTACATGTACGTGCATGATTGCATAGACGCTATGTTGTTGGCCGTTGAAAAATGTTATAATAAGGCTAGTGTTTTTAATCTTGGCGTGGACGGTTATGTGGAAGTAAATGATTCGATGAGAGTTATAACCGAACGCATGGGAGTTAGGCCAAAATTAACATACGCCGGCGGAGAACGCGGATGGGTTGGTGATAGTCCCTTTATCTGGCTGGACGTCGCGCGTATTCGGTCCTTGGGTTGGAAGCCAAATGTGAGTATTCTTGATGGAGTAATTAAAACTTTGGATTGGTTACTGGAAAATAAGTGGGTATTCGCAAATGACTGCCATGAATAAATGGCCTAAAAAACTTCCACGACTTACCGAAGAACAACAAAAAATCAGCAGAGATTTTATGAACGCGCATTTGCGCGCGCTGCAGCATAAATGGTATGGTTTTGTCGATATTTTTAATCACAAATACCCTCTCTATTCTCTCAAATTCCAGAAAGAGAGAAAATTTCTCAGAACTTTAGAAATTGGAGCTGGTATTGGTCAGCATCTTAGCTATGAAGATTGTAGCAAACAGGATTATCACTGCAATGAACTTTTGCCTGAGTTATGCATGCAAATAAAAGAAAAATATCCGCACGTAACCGTTGTGGATGGCGACTGCCAAAAGCGTTTTTCCTATGAAGACGCATATTTTGACAGAATTATCTCCATTCATGTCTTCGAACACTTGCCGAATCTTCCAGCAACAATACGCGAACTGAGACGATTGCTAAAGCCGACTGGATTATTGTCTGTGGTAATACCCTGCGAAGGCGGAATTGCCACCAAAATGGCGCGTAATTTATCTGCTCGTCCGCACTTTGAAAAGAAATACCATCAAAGTTATGATTGGTTCATAAAATCTCAGCACATCAATATGCCGAACGAGATATTACATGAACTGAATCGATATTTTTCAATAATCCACAGCATTTGGTTTCCTTTCTTGATACCGTCTGTGAACTTAAATCTTTTTATGGGATTGACGTTGAAACCAAAACAGTTGAAGAAAAGGTTCAAACTATTATGAACATATGCGTACAGGGGCTATGGCATTTAGGTTGCGTTACTTCTGCCGCTCTAGCTCATCTAAAACATACAGTTACGGCGCTCGACTATGAATCGTCTACAATTGAAAAATTAAGCGGCGGCGTCCTTCCCATATTTGAGCCAGGTTTAGAAAATTTAGCGCTGCATGGGCTACGCTCTGGCCATCTTAAATTTTCGGATTCGCCTGAGCGCGCCTTAAAAAATGCTGAAATATTGTGGATAACCTATGATACGCCAGTGGACGATAATGATGTTGCAGATACGAAATATGTAATCGAACAGATAAAACGCTCTCTGCCATTCCTGCCGCCTAAAGCAATTGTGCTGATCTCTTCGCAGCTTCCAGTTGGTTCTGTGCGACGTCTAGAGCAAATAGCTTTGGACGGTAACTTCGATCTACAGTTCGCCTATTCTCCGGAAAATTTACGTCTTGGTCAAGCTTTAGAAGTCTTTTTAAATCCGGATCGTATTGTTATAGGGTGCAGAGACGACGATCGTGTAAAAGATATTTTAAGATTATTACTTAACTCCATAAGCACTAATTTGGAATGGATGAGCATAGAATCAGCGGAAATGACAAAGCATGCCATTAACTCTTTTTTGGCGTTATCGATAACCTTCGCCAATGAGATTGCTACCATATGCGAAGCAGTTGGAGCAGATGCTCTTGAGGTATCGAGAGGAATGAGAACGGAACAGCGCATCGGTCGAAAAGCATATCTATTGCCAGGGAACGCTTTTGCCGGAGGAACGCTAGCCAGAGACGTTAATTTTCTATCCAACGTCGCGATGCAAAATGCTATTTCGAGTCAATTAATCAGTGCCATCAATTTCAGTAACGACAATCATAAAAAATGGATATGGCGCAAGATTAACAGCATGTACGACGACCTATCAGGCAAGCGCGTAGCCATATGGGGTTTAACCTATAAAGCTGATACAAACACGCTGCGTCGCTCTACCATAGTTGATTTTATAGTCTATTTGCTCGAACAAAATGTACGCGTGAATATCTATGATCCATTGGTAGAAACGCTACCGCTGCCTTTGGCCAGCAAGGTTAATAAATTCAATAGTCCAATTGAATCGTTGCAAGACGTCGACGTGTTGGTCGTATCTACTCCCTACGAGGAATACAAACAAATTGATCCAAAAGAGCTAAAAAAATCCAATCCATACCTTAAAATTATTGATATTAACAGGGTTTTAATCGATTGGAATGCAGTTGGATTCGAATATCATACGATCGGAAGGATGTGACTGTCGAGATATGAATATACCGTTTAACCTAGGAAATAAAAACGCAATTATAACTGGAGCGAGTCGCGGCCTTGGCCTAGAAATAGCGCGTCATTTTATCAAATCAGGCGTCGCTAATTTGGCCATTTGCGCTCGCGATGAATCTGTGCTTAACAATGCAGCTGCAGAACTCTCGCAATTGGCCGACGTTGGCCAAAAAATTCTGTCAATGCCGGTAGATATCGCTGATTTTGACCAGATTAGTGGGTTTTGCCAAAAAACTATCGACGAATTTGGGCACATTCACATTTTGGTTAACAACGCAGGAGTTTATGGACCGAAAGGTCAAACTGAATCAATCGATTGGAATGAATGGCAGAATGCAATGTCCATAAATCTCAATGGTTCCGTTTTAATGTGCTTAAATTTACTTCCGCACTTTAAAAAAAACAGGTATGGCAAAATTATCCAAGTGTCCGGCGGCGGCGCCACCAATCCGATGCCCTATTTAGCGGCATACGCCGTCAGTAAAACGGCTATCGTGAGATTTATTGAGAGTTTGGCACATGAACTTAGGGATTTTAACATTGACGCAAATTGTATCGCTCCGGGCCTACTGGATACGCGTCTCTTGGATGAAGTATTAAACGCTGGCTCTGAGATTGTCGGCAAAGATTTCCATGATCGTATGGCGCAATCTAAATCAGCCGGTAATACGACTCCGTTATCTTTTGGCGCTGAGTTGGCAACTTTTTTAGCTTCCGAAGCCAGCGACGGAATCACCGGTCGCTTGATCAGCGCAAAGTGGGACAATTGGAGAGAATGGCCTAATCATTTGGAAGAATTACAAAATTCCGATCTTTATACGCTGCGCCGCATCAGTGGAAGGGATCGTGGCAAAACTTGGGGAGACAAATGAAATAATGAAATTTGGCATAGTGGGATGTGGACTCATTGGTCGTAAAAGAGCTGCTAGCATCGGTAATAAAAAAGAAAACCGACTAGTAGCCGCAGCAGATCTTGAAGTGAAAAAATCAGAAGCGCTGTGCGCAGAGTTTGGCGGGAGGGCAATGACGAGCGCGGCCGACGTAATAAATTCAGAAGCTGAAATAATAGTTATTTCCACAACTCACGATCAATTGGCCAGTTTAACCCTAACGGCCGTGCGTGCTGGGAAACACGTACTGCTGGAAAAACCAGGCGCCAGGAATGCCAAAGAGCTGGAACCGATAGCAATTGAAGCCGCAAAACGTAATCTGAAAATAAAAGTAGGCTTTAATCACCGCTTTCATCCGGCCATTTGGCAAGCAAAAAAGCTGGTAAATCAAGGAGAAATAGGCCAACTTATGTTCGTACGTGGTCGCTACGGCCACGGCGGTCGCATAAATTATGAAAAAGAATGGAGATTCAACAGAGAAATTTCCGGCGGAGGAGAATTATTGGATCAGGGGTCTCACCTAATAGATCTAGCGCGTTGGTTTTTGGGAGAATTCGCGACTGTGGGAGGTATATTGCCCCGCTGCTATTGGTCCGGTAACGTGGAGGACAACTGTTTCCTAACAATGCAGACGGTGGACGGAAAAGTTGCGCATTTGCATGCCAGCTGGACCGAATGGAAGAACACATTTTGCTTTGAAATCTACGGAAAGTCTGGCAAATTGCAAATAGATGGTCTCGGAGGAAGTTACGGCCTGGAACAGTTGAGTTTTTATAAAATGTCGCCTCAAATGGGGCCGCCGCAAACTACCATTTGGCAATATCCGTTTCCGGATACATCATGGGATCTAGAAATGGAAGAGTTAGTGACGGCTATCTCGGAGAATCGTTCGCCCGTTGGCGACGTCAACGACGCTTTGAGCAATCTACGCCTGGTAGACGAACTCTATCAACTGGAAAGGAAAAACAAACATGATTATCGTTCGTAGTCCTCTGCGCATCACGCTTGGAGGAGGTGGAACAGACGTGCCGTCCTATTATCGCTATCACGACGGTTTTTCTATTTCTGCGGCTATTGACAAATATATATACGTTACCGTAATGCGACCGTTTACGCCGGGTATATATCTGAAATATTCTCAGCTCGAACATGTAGAAAGAGTTGAGCAGGTGCGGCATAGGATTATTCGCGAAGTTCTTTCTATGCAAAATTTGCGTACACCGCAGTTGGAAATAACTTCTCTAGCCGACATTCCTGCCGGAACTGGGCTCGGTTCTTCCGGTAGTTTCACTGTTGCTCTAGCAAGGGCCATGTATATGCATAGGCGTCAGTTAATCTCTCCCAAGGAATTGGCAGAACTGGCCTGTCACATAGAAATAGATCGCTTGGGCGAACCAATCGGCAAGCAGGATCAATACATAGCGTCCTATGGCGGATTAACGTGCTTTACCTTTCACAAGGACGACACGGTTTCAGTTGAGCCGTTAAAGGCCTCTATTCAGACGATTTTCGAATTGGAAGACCGATTGCTCCTGTTTTTTACGGGTTTTTCCCGCAGCGCTGGAAATGTTTTGCGGGATCAACATACCCGTTCTCTGCAGAACGACGAAGAGATGCTGCAAAATTTACACTACGTAAAAAAACTCGGGTACCAATGCAAAGAAGCTCTGGAAAGCGGAGACCTCACGAAGTTTGGACAGCTTATGCATGAACATTGGGAGCATAAAAAAAAGCGCTCTAACAATATGAGCAATTCGCAAATCGATGAATGGTACGACGTCGCCATGGCCAATGGAGCCGTAGGCGGTAAACTTGTGGGAGCAGGCGGCGGAGGCTTCCTGATGCTTTTGGCCAACGACGGCGTAAAATTGCGTCGCGCCATGAGCGCAGCAGGTCTAGAGGAGGTGCGATTTCATTTCGATTTCCACGGAACCAAAGTATTAGTTAATTAATTCTCGACGCAGTCTCGCATCTAGCGAACGAATACGTCGCAAATAAAACTGGACACTCAGGTTTTATTTTTATACTCTGGAGCGCAGTGCCCAGATAGCTCAGTTGGTAGAGCAGAAGACTGAAAATCTTCGTGTCG
>JAISOD010000061.1 GCA_031275895.1 Holosporaceae bacterium
TCCAGCATCGTTTCATACATAACTAGTCAGCAGATTGATATTCGTGTGTTTTCTGGTTTAAAAAAATTAACCGGAGGCAAATACCTATCGAGTAGATCGCTGATATCCATGATTATTTCAACTTTTTTAGATAATTTTATTTTTTCTGTTCTGGCTTGGATGATCTTTGCCAGTCGTCCGGCAAGCTGGTCGTCCCTTTGGAATACGTACATTCTCATTACATACCTCATGAGATTAATCATTGCCGCGCTTTGCGTTCCTCTAGTAAAATTAGCAAAGATCTTTCTGGGAAATCACAATGTATAGAAATTTTAAATTTGACGTGATCTCATCCAAAAATAAATCTAAATTGGGAGTTCTGAAAACGCCGCATGGAGACGTTCAAACTCCAGCGTTCATTTTTTGTGGAACTAAAGCTAGCGTGAAAGGAATATTTCCGGAACAATTGAAAAAAGCAGGCGCTCAGGTTATGCTGTCCAACACCTATCATCTATTTTCTCATCCGGGATCAGAGCACATAAAAAATCGAGGAGGATTACATAAATTCACCGGATGGAATGGCGTAATGCTGACGGATTCCGGAGGATTCCAGCTATTTAGCCTGGGGCATGGATCAGTTTCCAACGAAATTAAAGGGAAACGTTCCGGATCTCCGACATTGGTTAAAATAGAAGAAAATGGCGCGATTTTTAAATCCTACTGGGATGGCAGCGAGCAATTATTGACTCCGGAAAAGTCCATCAAAATACAACGAGACCTTGGAGCTGACCTGATTGTCGCTTTTGACGAATGTACTCCCTACCACGGCGATAAAAAATATACGGAAGAATCTATGGAAAGGTCGCATTGCTGGGAAAAGCGATCGTTGGAAGAATTTAAGAAAAACAACGACTTTTCTCAGGCGCTCTATGGCGTCGTTCAAGGCGGAGTATACGAAGATTTAAGAAAACGCAGCGCGCATTTTGTAAACAACCATCCATTTCTAGGGGCAGCCATCGGAGGAACTCTTGGAGGCAGCAAAGAACAGATGTACGAAGTGGTTGAAATGGCCATGAACGAACTGGATTCTTCACGTCCCGTTCATTTGTTGGGCATAGGCGGCGTTGCCGACATTTTTCGTAGCGTGGAATTGGGCGTGGATTCGTTTGATTGCGTTCATCCGACGAGAATTGCAAGACACGGCGGAGCTTTAGTTAAGGGAAAGTACCGGGACGCAGTCGAAAGAGAACATATAAATTTGAAAAGGGCTCAGTATGATATCGACGACGAGCCCATCGAAGCCGATTGCGACTGCAGTACTTGTCAAGTTTTTTCGAGAGCCTATTTACATTATTTATTGAAAGCTAACGAATTATTAGCGCTAAGCGCCATAGCAATTCATAATATTAGATTTATGAATAGGCTCATGGAAGAAATTCGCGTTGGCATAGCTCGAGGCAATTTGGATGAAGTGAGAAAGCAATGGGTCTGAGCAGAGGAATATTCTGTCTTCTCATGTTTTTTTGCGCTGCGGATTGTGTTTTCGCAAGTGAATCTGAGGAAGATCTGGATCTCCATAACTTCCACTACAAAGTTAATTTTGTACTGGAGGAAAGACAAAACATATTCGGAATGCTAACGGAAATAATTTCCGAATCAGAAATTGCGGCGGAGATCAATCAGTTACGCACTTTTGCTCTGCAGGATAAAACTATAAGCAACATGAGAGCCCTAATCGAGAGAGTTAATTCTGATATAAATACCATACAAAAAAAAGCGCATGCTCTCGGTTTTTACGGAGCGAAAGTTCATCATAAAATTCGCGTAGAGGATTCGGAAAATGTCAGCGTTAGCATATATGTAGATTTGGGGCAAATATATAATCTAAAGTTGGATGTAAAATATCTGAATCAAAACAAGGAGTTTAATAAAATTCATGATAAAATTATGCAGGCCAAGTTGCGCATGTTCAAAGCGTCAATTGCGGAAATAAAAGCTCTCATTGAGATTGCTCTGAAAGATTTACAGAAAAATGGTTTTTTCGAACCTGAAGTGTTGGAAAAAAAAGTACGCGTGAACTATGGGGCCAACGAGGCGGTCCTATATCTAGTCATTAATGCCGGGAAAAAAGTCTACTTTTCGAACACCGAAATAAAGGCATTCCCGGCTATTGACGAGGAATTTATTCGAAACAGAATCATATGGAATCAGGGAGAAATTTTTGACATAGAAAAAGTAGAATCCACAGTGGAAAATCTAAAAAATACGCAGATATTTTCCAATGTAAAGGCTGAACCGCTCAAAAGTCGCCTCAATGACGATAAGATTCCCATGCTTTTGGAGCTGGAAGAGGATAAAAAATATATGGTGGATTTCACGCTGCTGTACTCCGGAATGCGCAGCATGAATTTTGAAAAAAAATCACAAACTCAGCAAAAATTAAAGTCCATTATTGCTAGATTATCCTGGAGTAATTGCAACGCTTTCGGAGGAGGAGAAAAATTAACTTTCACGGTGGAAGGGACTCCGCTGAGAGCGCAATCCAAGAGAGCAGATTATGGTTTTGAAACGACGTTGGCGCAGCCGGATGTTTTTTTCAAGGACAATACCGCCAATTATGCTATTTCGAGAAAACAAGAACTTACTAATGTTTTTTTCCGAAAGAGCGATAAGGTCGAGCTAGTTTATGAATGCCAATTGCTGCGCGATGTACTCGTGAATATCGGCGGAAATTGTGAAAAAAACTACGTTGACGGACCTGTGATATTTTTTCCAGAATCAGAACATAAAAAGAACTATGAAAATTTTTCGCTGCCGGTAGGATTTATTTTGGATAAGACAGACGATTTGCTAAATCCAACATCCGGCTATCGTTTATTTGCTAAATTTTCCAAAATATTTTTCAGGCGTTCAGCGGTAAATGGCCTCATGATGTTGGACGCTGGATTTTCCTACAATCATCCGCTGGACGATCTGAGGAGAACGATTGTGGCCTTTAACTTACAAAGAAAAGCGATCTTCGGCGGCGCCATTGACGATATTCCGCTTGATAAAAGAATTTATGCCGGCGGCATGAATTCCGTAAGAGGCTACGCTAATCAAATGGCGACTGAAGCAATTCTCGGGGAAGACGCCGTCATGGGAGGAAAATCATCAGTGGAATTCAACGCTGAGATTCGCAGAAAATTTACAGCTGATTTTGGTGGAGTCGTCTTCTTTGACGGAGCAAAAATTTTCCAAAACAAATCGCGTTACGACAATTTGGTAATTGAAAAAAAGAGATGGTTTTTTTCAACCGGCATCGGCATAAGATATTTTTCCGGCATAGGCCCCATAAGAATCGATTTCGCATTTCCCATCAAGAGGAGAAGACACATTGATTCAAAAATGCAATTCGTTATCAGTTTAGGACAGGCGTTTTGAAAAAATATTTTGCCAGATTGTTGAAAAATATCGGCGGAGCGTTGTTGGTCGTCGCATCGGCGTTGGCGCTAGTGGGAGGTATGTTTCAGATCGATTCAGGACGCAGAGTTCTTTTGGATGTGGTTTCCAGGTATTTTTTAACGAAAAATCTTGTTTTTAAAATTAATGGAATGGATAGGAAAATTTCTAGAATTCAAGAAATTTACATACGCTTTCCGGAAGGTTTTGAGTTAATTTTTTCTGATATAACGCTGAAAAGAAAAAACATTTGCGAAAAATCCTCCATACATGTGAATAAATTTACTCTAAATGGTTCCGAGGAAAAAATAGATCTCAATGAAAAATTAAAAGGATTGATTCCGCTGATGCGAGCGTTGAGGATTTTTATAAGCGATTTATCTTTGGGCAGCGGTTTTATGCTGATAGCCGGGAAAACCTATCTGCTGGACGATTTGAGATATAGATCTGGTTCGGAAAATGATTTTCTATACAGTAAAATCAATCTTCATCAGTCGTTACGCGTTCTTTTCCATTGGGAGAACGGCATGTGCACGAAAAGCAATATTGCCTTTGAAAAAATGCTAAATTTTGATGGGAATTTGCTCATAAACGGCCCTGAAAAAAAGATGGCCGCCTATAAATTAACGGCGAAAAGCGACCTAATGGAAATTATTTCCGATGGTCAATATCAGGATTTTATGCTGAATATAAAGATTCGGGACGCCCTAATAAAATATAAGGGAAAAAATTACGCTTGCCGCGGCAATGTTTATCTGGACGATCAAAAAGCTAAAATACAGGCAAGAGTTTCTTTGGAAAATCTTCCGGATTTTAATTTAATTCCGGAAATCGTTCGCAAAAATTTTGAAAATGTGCGCGCCGATCTGAAATTAGAGTACGATTTTTCAGAAAGTCAACGACGCGAGGCCGAGATTGTTTTTCAAAGAGCTAAGCGGGATATTGGAAATATAAAATATCTGCACGAAAACCGTAA